>NZ_SOHD01000028.1:0-192698 GCF_004403235.1 Cryobacterium sp. Hh38
TGAACTCCTGGGTGAAACGCCTGCGTGCTGCGGTCATGCTGATCTCTACTTTCAGTGAACCCTCATTTTAAGAGGGCCCACTGTCCGAGATATCCGCGGCAGGTCACACCCCAAATTGACAGTTCATTGCTTGCTTTGACACTTTCGGCTTCCCCATTGACGCCTCTTAATGTCTCCCAACCGTCCTTGACTACAAAAATGGTAACGCCGGTAAAAACACACGTTTCGAGACACGCCGACTCATCCGTCGCCCTTGGACAATGACGCCCCGATCCCGGTCACAGGAAGGAATGCGTTCTGCCTCGCTCTCCACAATCGTGCATGCTCGATCTGTCTCGTCAATGTGTCTCGCAGCCCACGGGTTGCGAGGCATAACGCGCCGCCAGTGGATCTGAACCTTAAGCTCTCGAACAACGCAGCTCTCGAACTACGCAATTTGCGTCCGTACCAACCAGAATGTCCCCACGGGCAGGCCGCGTTTGGGCAGTACTGTAGCTTTCGGTCGAGAGAGCACCATCTTGAAAGACACCACCAGGCACCGGTTTACCGGGGTCGAACCCCGTCATGGGTTCATCCAAGATGAGCAACTCTGGTCGTTCATGATCGTCCCACCGAGCAGGACCTTCCGATGCGGCCCGCCAGAGAGCTTGTCGACACGGGTCTCAAGGGATTCTTTACGAAGGCGGAGCCAGCCGCTGCAGAACCGTGGCCGGCTCGGATTTTACGGCGCGGTCAGGCTCCGCGTAGTGCGCCTTTGTCGTCGACGTTGACGTGTGTCCGAGTACGTCGGCCGCAGCCTGCAAACCCAGTTCGTTGGCGATCAGCGTCGCCCCCGTTCGACGGAAGGCATGCGGCGTGATCCCCATGCCTTCAAGGCCAGCGTTCCGGAGAATCTCTCGGAATGTGCGCCGAACGTTGTGCGGCGCGAGTGGTTTGCCGTTCCGCGTGAAGAACAGGAGATGTTCCGCGTCCTCCCCCTCGATCAGTGTCAGACGTCCTCGTATCACTTCTGCCGCGAATTGCGGCACTGCGACGACCCGGTTCGACTCATGCGTTTTGGGATGCTCCTGACGAAGCACGCCGACGCCACTTTGCATGACGAGCGTTCCACGGATGTGTACCCAAGGCGGGTCGGCGGTCATATCTATGTCGCACTTTCGAAGCGCAAGCGTCTCGCCGATGCGCGTGGCGGTGCCGAGCATCACCTCGATCAGGTCCCGCACCTGCCCGTCGGGTTTGGGCCCCATCCTGCCCTCCCCTGTGCGCCAGTCGCGGGCGGCGAGTCGGATTGCGGCTACCTGGTCCGACGTGAGCGCCTTCGGGGTGTGCTGGGGCTTCTTCATCCGCGAGGTTTCCTTGACCGGATTGCGCGCGATGATGCCCCGCCGTACGGCAAACCCCAGCACCATGCTGAGGATCGTGCGGGAGTGCTTGGCGCGTGTGTACGAGATCGCTCGCTGCACCTTCAGGAAAAGCTCAATGCGGCCGACGGTCACCTCGCGAACCGTGAAGTGCTCGAAAAAGGGCAGTACAAGCCCGCGCAGCTCGTACTCGTAGACGGTTTTTGTACCGTTCGCGCGGTCAACGTCGAGCATCAGGTCCTCCAGCCAGGCCTCGGCCAGCATTCTGAACGGCGAGCCCGCGTTCACTGAGTCGCCGACGTTACCGACGCGCGTACGCGCGGCCAGCTCGACCTTGAGCGCTGTCTCCGCCGCGTTGCGACTCGAGCCGGTCGCTTTGACCTGCCTCGACTGACCGTCCCAGTCGCGAAAACGAGCCATCGCCCGGAAGCGCCCAGCACCGACCTCGGTCGTCTTTATCGCGCCAAACGTGCTGATCGGCAGTCGTGGTCGGCCGGCCATCAGTGCTCGCCCCCGCGGCCACCCATGGACGGTACGGGCTCGTGAAGGCCGTCCAGCCACCGAAGTACATCGGAGACGCGGTATCGAATCTCCCGTCCGACTCGAATGCCGGATGGGCCGCGGCCATCGGTACGCAGGTCGTAGATCGCCTGCACGTGCACACCGAGATACTTGGCGAGCTCGCTCGTTGTGAGTACGGGCTCCAAACCGAGCCCCGAGAGATTTGTAGCATCCATAACCCGTAGGTGCCCAAGGTCACACCAGGTGAATCGAACTGGGTCGCGTACCTTCTCTACGAGCGCCGACAGGAAGCGGGCGCCGCGGAATAAACGTTGAATAAACGTTGAGTGAATCAAGTCTTGCCCCTTCAGTAAGGACAAGAAACCCTGGTCAGACCATTTTTTTGGTGCCCCCGGTAGGAATCGAACCTACGACAATCGGATTAGAAGGCCGGTGCTCTATCCACTGAGCTACGGGGGCGGGACTGTACAAGGTTACAGGTCGCGAGCGCGGTCGGTCGCCGAAGCGCTCAGGTCGACGAAGCTTGCCAGGTCAGGTGGCGCTGCGCCGGACCAGGTCGGGCATCGACGGTGTCGCGCTGATCAGCTTTCGGGTGTACGGGTGCAGGGGCCGGTCGTAGACATCGCCGGTGGGGCCGCACTCGACGATACGCCCGTCGGAGATGACAGCCACGGTATCGCACAGGTGGCGGACGACGCCGAGATCGTGCGAGACGAACACGAGCGTGAGCCGGTACTGGTCGACGAGTTCGGCGAGCAGGTTCAACACCTGGGCCCGGACCGATACGTCCAGGGCGCTGACCGCTTCGTCGGCGACCAGAACCCGCGGCCTCGTGATGAGCGCTCGTGCGATGGAAATTCGTTGTCGCTGGCCTCCGGAGAATTGGTGCGGATGCCGGTCCATCACGTCGGCGTCGAGTCCGACCGCGGCCAGCTGGGCTTGAACCCGGGCTAGAATCTCGGCCCGACCGACGTGCTGCAGGGGTTCGGCGACGATGTCGCGCACCTTCATGCGCGGATCCAGCGACCCCATCGGGTCCTGGAACACCATCTGCACCTGCCTGCGAAACTCGCGTAGTTGCCGTTCAGAGGTTCCCCCGAGCGGTTGACCGAGCACGTCGACCGTGCCGGAACTGGGCTGGTCGAGGGCGCACAGGATGCGCATCAGGGTGGACTTGCCGGACCCTGATTCGCCGACGATGCCCAGCCGTTGCCCCTCGGCCACGTCAAAGGACAGGTCGCGCAGGCCGTGCACGATCTGTTTCGGGGCGAGCAGACGGCCGCCGTTCCGCCGATACTGCCGGCTCAGGTTGCGCACCGAAATGGCGGGTTCGCCAGCCACCTCGTTGAAGATAATTGGAGGGCCTCCGGGTTCAAGGCGCTGGTGGGCGGCGCGGCGCGGCGGCTGGATCACCGGCGGCGCGGCATCCGCTTCGATTCGGCTGGGTCCGGTTCGGCTGGGTGCGATTCGTGTCCGGGGCGCGGACGTGGGCGTGCGCGTGGACGTGCGCAGGCGGCCTCGGTCGTCGACCGCGGAGAGATCGGCGGCCGCAATGAGATTCTTCGTATACGGATGCTGCGGCGCGGCCAACACCTGCCCCACCAGCCCCTCCTCGACGATCGTCCCCCGGTGCATCACGAGCACCCGCTGGCAGACCTGCGCGACCACGGCTATGTCGTGGGTGATCAGGAGCAGGGAGGACCCCCGGTCAGCCACCAAACCCCCGATGAGCCCCAGCACCTCGGCCTGCACGGTGACGTCGAGGGCCGTGGTCGGTTCATCGCAGAGCAGCAGCTGCGGGTCGTTCGCCATGGCCATGGCGAGCAAAACCCGCTGGCGCTGACCACCGGAGAGCTGATGCGGAAAGGCGAGGGCCGCCTGGGCCGGGTCGGGCAGCTTGACCTGGGCCAGCAGCAGGGCGGCACGGTCCTGGGCCTGTCGCCGACTGGGTTGGGTGCGGTGCACCGTCATGATTTCGGCGATTTGAGCTCCGACCCGCATGAGCGGATTCAGGGCGGTCATCGGCTCCTGAAAGACCATCGCCATGGTGTTGCCGCGCACCTGGTTCAGGCGGCGCTCGCCAGCCGTGAGCAGGTTGGCTTCGACGCCGCCCAGGCGCACCGAACCGGTGGCCGTGAGGGTATCGGGCAGCAGCCCCATAACGGATGTCGCGGCGAGCGACTTTCCCGACCCGGATTCCCCGATCAGGCCGACCCGTTCGCCGGCGGCGATATCAAAGCTGATCCCGTGCAACAGCTCGGTGAAGGGCGAACTGACCCGCAGGTCGGTCACGCTGAGGGCGGGCGCGGTCACCGTTTCACCTGCATGCGCGGGTCGAAGCGATCGCGCAGACCGTCACCGAGCAGGTTGAAGCCCAGCACCGCGATGGCGATAGCGATCCCCGGCCAGACGATGAGCAACGGTTCGATGAACAGGTAGCCCTGGGCATCCTGCAGCATGCGGCCCCACGAGGGCGTGGGTGGGGGCGTGCCGAGACCGAGGTAGGACAGCGCGGCCTCGGCGAGCACCGCGATGCCGAACGAGACCGAGGCCTG
Source organism: Cryobacterium sp. Hh38 (assembly GCF_004403235.1). NCBI lineage: Bacteria > Bacillati > Actinomycetota > Actinomycetes > Micrococcales > Microbacteriaceae > Cryobacterium > Cryobacterium sp. Hh38. The sequence continues at coordinate 4,439 of NZ_SOHD01000028.1, forward strand.
CACGATGAGCATGCCGCTGATATTGGGCAGAACGTGCCGCACCCCGATGAACAGGCCGTTCTTGCCCGCGGCGCGCGCGGCCAGCACGTATTCGCGGCTCATGATCTGCCGGGTTCCGCTGCGGGAGATGAGGGCGAACGCGGGTGCCGTGCCGATGCCGAGCGCGACCATCGCGGTGACCGTTCCGGCGCCGTAAATGGCACCGAAAATGATCGCAAGCAACAGGGCCGGGAAAGCCAGGGAAATGTCGTTGCCGCGCATCAGGAATTGGTCCAGCCGGCCCCGATTCATGCCGGCCACGATGCCGAACGGCACGCCGAGCACGGCCGCGATTGAAACGGCGACGGTGCCCACGAGCAGGGAGATCTGAGCGCCGCGCAGGAGGGAACTGAAGACATCACGCCCGAAGCTGTCGGTGCCGAGCAGGTGTTCCGCGCCGGGCGGCAGCAGGATCGAGTCCGAGAAGACCCCTTCCGGGTCGAACGGCGTCCACCACAGAGACACGACGGCGGCCAGCACAACGAGACCGATCAGCACGAGACCGACCCGGAGCGTTGCGTCGCCACCACGAACCGCACGACGAGAAGATTTCGCGGGCCTGATGGCGGTCATGACTCGCTCCGCAGTCGCGGATCGATCACAGTGAAGGCCAGGTCGACGAGAAAGTTCAGCACCAGCACGAACACGACGAGCACTAGCACGATGCCCTGCACTGCGGGCAGGTCGCGCAGTGCGACCTTGTCGAGCAGCAGGCTGCCCAGGCCGGGAATGCTGAACACCCGCTCGATCACCACGGCACCAATCAGCAGGGTGGCGATCTGCAGGCCAAGCACGGTCATCACCGGAACGGCCGCGTTGCGAAGCCCGTGCCGAAAGAGGGCGCGCGCTGTTCCAAGGCCCTTGGCCCTTGCCGTGCGCATAAAGTCGTCGCGCATGACGTCGAGAACCGCCGATCGCACATAACGGCTGAGCACGGCGCCCTGCACACTGCCGAGGGCGATCGCCGGCAAAATCAGGTGCTCGATGAAGCCACTGAAATCGTCCGCCGGATCAACCCAGCCGCCCGCCGGAAGCCAGCGCAGCGTCACGGCGAAGACGGTGACGAGCAGAAGCCCGGCCAGAAACCCGGGCACGGCAACACCGATCTGGCTGATGCCCGAAAAAATCGCGCCGTCCGGTCCCCGCTGCCGGATCGCGGTCAAAATTCCAAACGGAATCGCGAACAACAGCGCCAGAACGACACTGGTCAGCACAAGGATCACCGTGATGCCGAGGGCATCCGCTATGTCGGGGCCGATCGGCTGACGCGACACGGTGGAGGTACCGAAATCGCCGACGAGCACGTGCCCGATCCAGTCCAGGTAACGCACAACCGCTAGGCGGTCCAGACCCATTGCTGTGGCCTGAGCCGCAACATCCGCTTCGGTGGCTTGCACGCCCAGGGCGATGCGCGCGGCGTTTCCGGGCAGAATAGCCAGCAGCAGAAAGGTCACGATCGACGCCACAATACCCGTCGTCGCGAAGATACCGATGCGACGCAGAATCACCAGAACCATTGCAGACTTTCTCGAAAGCGCGTGAAACGGATGCGCCATCCGCTCGACATCAACCGTAGGGGTGAACGGCTTCGTCCGTTACCGGGCGATGGTCGACAGGTCCAGCGCGAGGCTCGGCGTATTCTTCGGCACACCTCTCAGATCGGCGTCGGCCAGCGAGATCGCCGGTTGCAAATACAGCCAATTCGCGGATGCCTCCTCTGCCATCGTGCGCGTCGCCTCCTTCATGAGTTCCACATAAACGGCCGGGTCGGCGGCATCCGCTTGAGCGAATTTTGCCATCACCGCGGGCGAATCATAGCCAGCGTAATAGCTGGCGGCGGCGAAGACGCTGACGTCCCGTGGCTCGCTGTGCATGATGAGCGACAGGTCGTAATCGTGGTCGGCGAACACCTCGTCGAGCCACACCGCCGGAAATTCGAGTGGGGTCACCTCGGCGGTGATGCCGACTTCGGCGAGCTGGGCCTTGACTACCTGCGCGCCAGCCACGGCGTAGGGCAGGTTCGGAATCTTGAACGCGACGGTCAGGTCGCTCATGCCTGCCTCGGCGAGAAGCGCGATGGCCCGGGCGGGATCGAAGGGGTAGAGGTCAGCGAGGCTGGCGTCGTACCAGGGGTCGGTCGGCGGGACCATCGAGCCGATCAGCAGACCGTAGCCGCTACTCACCGTGTCCATGACCGCCTGCCGGTCGATGGCGTACATGACGGCCTGCCGCACCCGAACATCGCTAAACGCATCGCTGGCATTGTTCATCGACAGGGTGACTTCACCGGTGCTGGCGCCCTCGAGCACCTGGTAGTCGGCGTCTGATTTGAACTGATCGACCAGTTGAAACTGCGAGATGCCCGAGATGAGGTTAATGTCACCGCTGAGCAGGGCGTTGGTCTGCGCGGTCGCATCGGTGAAGTAGCGCAGTGTGACATCGGTCAGGTACGGCGCCGCTCCCCAGTAGTCGGCGTTGGCGGCCAGGACCAGGCTGTCGCCGGTTTTGAAGGAGCTGACCGTGTAGGGCCCGGTTCCGACGGGGGCTGTCGCCAGGTCGGAAATGCCGGCTTCGGTGAACATGGTGCCGACCGGGCCGGTCATATTGAAGAGCCAGCCGTTGCTCGGTGTCGACAGAGTGATTCGAGCCTGGGTGTCAGTGACGGCCTCGATGCCGGCAATCGGATCGAGGTAGGCCGGCCCATTCGCGGTCCAGTTATCTTTCACGCGTTCGAGGCTGAACTTGACGCTGTCGGCGGTGAACGGGGAGCCGTCCGAGAAGGTCACGCCCTCGTTCAGGACAAAATCATAGACCAGGCCGTCATCACTGACCGTCCACGACTCGGCGAGCAAGGGAATGACCGTGCCCTCGTTGTCGAGTTTTACGAGGCCCTCGTAGACGTTATAGAGAAGCGCCTGCGGAATGGCCGCACCGGCGGTCGTGGTGTAGTCGAGGTTGCCCGGCGTAGCGAGCAGACCGACGGTCAACGTCGTGTCCGGCCCACCGTCCGTGGACGCGGTTCCGGCGGAACACCCGACCAGGGCCAGCGACGCGATCAGCGTACCCGTGATGCTGGCGAGAATCGTGCGCCGGGTGGGGGCTCTCATCACTCAGAGGGCTTTGGCCGCGGCAACGAGAACCTGGGCCAGGGTCGGTACGCCGGCCGCACGAAAGACCTCGGCACCTTCGCCGTTGGTAATGATGACGGTCGGGGTGTTGCGAATGAGCAGGGCTTCGGCTTGCTCGGGTGCACCGGCAACATCAATCTCGCGCACGGTCGAACCGGGAACGAGTCGCTTCGCCTCGGCCAGCACGGCACGCGTCTGCATGCACGGCTCGCAGAATGAAGACGAATACAAAGTGAATTCCATCAGGAGCCTCGCAGATCAGCGCAAAAGAACAGTGTTTTCAAGTTTACAGGCCCTGTCGGGGGCCACCGGTAGACTCAAGGCATGACGAACAGCACGACGGATACAGCACCGACGCCCGCCCCGACCGCCTCCCCGACCTCGAAGAGCCCCGACCGCCTGGTCTGGATCGACTGCGAGATGACCGGGCTTGACCTGGACCGCGACGAGCTCGTCGAGATCGCCGTCGTCATCACCGACTACGACCTCAATGTGCTCGACCCCGGTCTTGACCTCGTCATCAAGCCCAACGACTCTGCCCTCGAAAACATGGGCGATTTCGTGCGCAATATGCACACCTCCTCGGGGCTGATCACCGAGATTCCGAACGGGATCAGCGCGGCCGAGGCCGAGTACCAGGTACTCGAGTATGTCTTGAAGTTCATTCCGGCCGAACAAAAGGCACCGCTGGCCGGCAACTCCATCGGCACGGACCGTGCCTTCCTCACCCGCTACATGCCGCGCCTCGACAACCAGCTGCACTACCGCAATGTCGACGTGTCGTCGATCAAAGAGCTAGCCCGACGCTGGTACCCACGCGTTTACTTCAACGCCCCAGCCAAGGACGGCGGCCACCGTGCCCTGGCCGACATTCTCGAGTCGATTCGCGAACTCGCGTACTACCGCCAGACGGTGTTTGTGGCCGACCCAGGGCCCTCGAGTGACGAAGCCAAGTCGCAGGCCGCGGAGGTTGTGCACTTATTCGCCTCCGAGGTGTAATAGGATTGCTGAATTGCCCCGCGTTGTAGACGTGGGGACGCATGGTGGGTATAGCTCAGTTGGCAGAGCGCCTGGTTGTGGTCCAGGAGGTCGCGGGTTCAATCCCCGTTACTCACCCCAATGATTCACCGTTCACGATTTGGTCAGTGATGCTAGAGCTGGACGCGTCCGAATTCGAAGCCCTCGTTGTCGGCGAGCTCGATCTGCTGCCCGATGACATGGTCGATGGTCTCGACAATATTATTTTCGTGGTCGAGGACCGGCCCGAGAACGGCACCCTGGACACCCTCGGCCTCTACGACGGCGTGGCGCTGACCGAACGCGGCCAGTACGGCTTCGGGGAGATGCCCGATCGCATCGTGCTGTACCGGGAGCCGCTACTCGCTATCTGTACGACACTCGACGACCTGCACGACGAAGTTCACATCACACTCGTGCACGAAATCGCCCATTTTTATGGCATTGATGACGACAGGCTGCATGAGCTCGGCTGGAGCTGACCGCAAGCGGTCTAGCCTTGCAGAATGAGCTCCTTCCGTCCTGGCCGTCTGATCGGAATTCTGGTCGGAACCGTCGTGATTCTCGGCCTTGGTGTCTACGGCCCCGCGATGCTTCTCGGTCCGCTACCCGCCGTGACCGCCAGTACTGTCACGCCCGCCGCCGGTACCTCGCCCCTCACTCCCCCGGTACTCTCCGCCAATGGCGCCAGCGCCATCGCCGTGCTCACCGCGACGACGAGTGACGTCTCCGGCACCACGTCGACCGGTACCACGTCGACCGGTACCGTTTCGCAAGCTGCGGAGCCGATCGCCGTCGCCGGAACGGCGGAAGCACTGCCGATGGCATCCATCGCCAAGGTTGTCACCGCTCTCGTCGTTCTCGATGCCAAGCCGATCGCGGACGGGGAATCCGGCCCCGTGGTGACTTTGACTGCCGCCGACTTTCAGAGCTATCTGGACTACGACCAAGTCGGTGCCCGCTCGGTCACGGTCTTCGCCGACGAGCAGTGGACGGAGCTGGAATTATTGCAGGCACTGCTGCTGGGCTCGAGCAACAACCACGCCGACAGTGTGGCGCGCTGGGCCTTCGGCTCGCTCGACGCCTACGTTGAAGCCGCCAACGCCTGGCTCGCCGACAACGGGTTGACCGGCTCCGCCGTTGTCGACGCTACCGGCCTGGGCGATGGCAGCGCTGGGACCGCTACCGATCTGGCTCGCCTCGCGGGTCTCGCCGCGACCGACCCGATCGTGTCTTCGATCCTGGAGCGCCCGGCATCCGCTTTGGCGGACCGTCGCGGTGTCGAGAACACCACTTCGTTTCTGCCCGAGGAGGACATCACCGGTATTTCGCGCAGCTACACGGATGCCGCCGGCGTCTGTTTTCTGTTCACCGCCGAGGTCAGCGATGGCGCGTCGAGCTTCACGTTCTCTGGCGCTTTCATCGGCGAACCGACCTACGATGCACTCACCGCGGACCTCACCGCCCTAATGGAGAGCGCCCGCGCTGGAGTCGGTCCGCTGCCGGTACTGGCTGCTGGCGACGAGTACGCGACGTTCGAATCGGCCTGGGGTGACGAGGCTTCCGCCGTGGTCGGCGTCTCGCGCACCCGTTATGCCTGGCAGGCCGCCACGCCGGAGGCTGCCACGGTCACACTCAAGGATTTCGCCACCGCGCGCACCGGCGCGAACGTCGGAGAGGTGCAGCTCACCGTGGCCGGGGAGGAACTCTCGGCCGCGCTGAAACTCGACCAGGCGATCAACAATCCGGGGCTGGGGTGGCGATTGCTGCACCCGATCGTGATGATCACGGCGCTGCTCGACCAGTAGTTAAATCGGTTCCACCTCGGTGTCGATCGGATCACTCTCGCCCTTGTCGAAGAAGTAGCGCACGCGGCGTTGCCCGTTGACGTCGCGTTCGTCGACCTCGTCGTACCAGAACACCGATTCCAGACCGGCGACGGCGGCGACCATGCTGATGCGGGCCGCGTGTTTACCGCGCACGAGCGCCCGGGAATCGATCTGGCCCCCGAGCGGGCCGTCGATGAACTCGGCGATATACAGGGTGGGGGCACCGGCATCGTCACGGTCGAAGGTATTCATGGCAATCAATCTAGTCCTGTGCGCCCCGGGTTACCCGGTGGGCGCGCTGGCGCGTGTCGCCCGCTCTCGTCGCCTACCGGCCCGCCCGCAGGCGCACGGTGGCACGACGTTCGGGTGCCTCCTGCGTGAGGTAGGCCGTCCATTCGTCCTGCCACTGGTCCCAGTGCGTTCGAAACGCCTCGCCGTCGCGGTCGAGCGCTCGTTGTTTGCGCAGGTCGTCGTCGGCGGTGAGCCACACGCGCACGTCGCTGAGCGGCTCATGTGCGGCCGCGAGCGTTCCGCAGCCCTCAACGACCAGTGGTCGTTCTTTAGTCAGCGGATGCCACTCGGCTCGCTGATTCGCGCTCCAGTCGTAGCGCTGCCAGGCCGCCGGCCGCCCGGTGCGTCGGGGTTCGAGAAGGTACCGGCGCAGGTGGTCGATGGCCGCGTCGAGGCCGTCCCAGCCGGGGTAGATATCGTCCATCCGCACAAGCTGCGGGGTTTGACTGCCCGGCCACTCTGCCACGAGGGCGTCGGCGAGGGTGCTCTTGCCCGCACCACTCGGCCCATCGATGAGCACCACCGGGTTCGGCCCGGCGGCGGCGACGGCCTGGAACACCGGCGCCAGCAGGGTCGTGACGCGCACAGATTTAGGCGAAGACAAAGTTCCAGTTTCCGGTTGATACCGAGATCATGACGGCCAAAACGGCGATCATCAGCCCGATCCCGATGAGTGACCATTCCCGCAGGCCGAACGTTGAACTCCGAGCCCAGGTGCGTTGGATGGGGGCGCCGAAGCCACGCGCTTCCATGGCGGTGGCGAGTTTACTGCCCCGCCGAATGGACAACACGAGGAGCGCGAAGGTCTGGTTGCCCAGGCGGCGCAGCACCGCGCCATCCGCTACCCCGCGTGCCCGGCGGGCAAGTCCCAGGGCACGCCAGTCCTCGATGAACAGCCCGACCATCCGCAGCGCCGCAAGTCCGCCGAGCACGAACCGGGCTGGCAAGTGCACGACCTGTCCCAGCCCGTCGGCGAGATCGGTGGGATCGACGGTGATGAACAGGACGACGGCAGGCAGCCCGATCGCGAGCACCCGCAGGGTCGTGGCGAGGGCCAGATCGATTGAGCCATCGGTTACCTGGATGAGTCCGAATGACCAATATTCCTGACCGGAGGCCTGGCCATACAGCAGCGTCGTGATTCCGGTGGACGGTGCAGCCAGCCAGACCAGCGCGGTTCGCCACAAGAAGACTCGAAGAGTAAGCCCCGCCCACAGAAAGAGCAGCATTTCGCAGGCCAGGGCGACGGCGGCGGAGACCCAATCAATGGTCAGCACCAGGACTGCGGCGATCAGGAGCGCGGCAGCGAGTTTCGCGACCGGATTGATCCGGTCGATCGCTCGCACTCCCCGCGTGGGTGTCAAGACACTCATGGCAGAACCGCGCTGAGATCGTACTTGGAGCCGCGGCCCTCGACTCGAAATTCCCGATCAGCGACGGCGGCAACGAAGTCTGCGTCGTGGGAGACCGCGACGATGGCGGTGCCCGCATCCAGGAGGTCACGCAGCAGCGCAACGATCTCCTGCCAGGTGCGAAAATCCTGACCGAACGTGGGTTCGTCCAGCACCAGAAGTCGAGGTTGGGTGGCCAGCACTGTGGCGACCGACAGACGTCGTTTCTCGCCACCGGACAGGGTGAATGGGTTGGCCTCGGCGAGGTGGTCCAGGCGAAGGCGCTCCAGCAGATCGTCGACGCGCCGGTGCAGCAGTGCGTCCGACAGACCGAGGGCTCGCGGACCGACGGCCAGTTCGGCGCGCACGGTGCCAGCGACGAACTGGTGTTCCGGGTCTTGAAAGACGGTGCCCACTCGACTCAGAAGCTGGCGCGATTTCCAGCGGATCGGGTCACTGCCCGCGCCGGCGGCGAGAGCGCTGCTGGCGACGACCCGCCCGGCGGCGGGGCGCAGGAGCCCCGCCAGGGTGAGCGCGAGGGTGGACTTGCCGGCTCCGTTGGGTCCGGTGATGAGCAGAGCGCAGGCCTCCGGCACCTCAAGGTCGATATTTTCGGCAACCACACAATCCCGAGTGCGCGCAATCGCGAGAGAATTAGTCGACAAGAGCGTTGGCTGACCGGTCTCTCGCGGAGGCCTTATGGGAAGCGTGTGTGGCACACCGGGCACCCAGACGCCGGAGGCGGTCAGTGCAACTCCCTGCGCGAGGAGAACGTCGCTCGGGGATCCGTCGGCCAGGACTCCCCCGTCGGCACCCAGAACGATCACCCGGTCGACGAGGTCCTTCCAGATCTCAACCCGATGTTCAATAACGATGAACGTCGAGTCAGTGTGTGCCAGAACGCGGGCGACGGACTCGCGCACCTCCCGCACACCGACCGGATCGAGATTTGCCGTCGGCTCGTCGAGGAGCAGCAGACCCGGCTGCATGGCCAACACTCCGGCGAGAGCAAGACGCTGTTTTTGGCCGCCCGACAAGGCGGACGTCGGGTGGCCAACGGGGACGTCGAGGCCGACCATCTCGAGGGCATCCTGTACGCGCCGCCAAATTTCCCCACGCGGCACGCCGATATTTTCGCAACCGAAGGCGACATCATCGCCGACGCGAGCGAGAATTACCTGCGAGTCGGGGTCCTGGAGGACCAGGCCGACCTGACCCCTGGCGTTGCCAGGCTCGGCGCCGTTCACGCGCAGAGTACCGCGTTGCTCGCCCTCTTCGTCGCCGCCGAGCACGCCAGCCAGCGCGTGCAGCAGCGTCGATTTTCCCGAACCGGATGCACCGAGCAGGAGAATCCGCTCGCCAGGCTCGATGCGGAGGGACAGCTCGCTCACCGCCCAGCGCCGCCGACCGGAATGGCGCCAACCCCAGTCGCGGGCGTCGACGGATGCACCTCCCCGCGTCGCGCCCACCGGCATCCGCTCGCCTAGATCGCGGTTCGACCGGCGATGCGACCCGCCGCGAAGCGGTTGAGCGCGCCCGTGCGAGCCAGGCCGCGCGCAGCGAACCAGGACAGGAGCCCGGCGATAACGACGCCCGAAATAATCGCGCTCACGATATAAATCGTCGCGAATGCGCTCGCTGAACCGGGATACCACAGCACCAGGTCGTTGATGGCCATGGCAAGTCCGGCCCCAGCGCCCGCCAACAACACGACGTACAGACGATAGTTCGTGTAGAGGAACAGAGCGAAGACAAGCTCGGCGCCAAGTCCCTGCACCAGGCCTGACACCAGAGTCAGTGGTCCCCATTGGTTGCCGATCAGCGTGGAAACGACGGCGGCTAGGAGCTCCGTGTAGAGCGCGGCCCCGGGTTTGCGAATGATGAGACCACCGAGCACGCCAGCGAACAGCCAGCCTCCGCCCAGGAGAGCCGACAGGCCCGGCAGCAGCGGCGAAAGCAGACCGCTCAGGGGGTTGCTCGCCTGATTCCAGACGAGGAAGATGACACCGCTCGCGACGCCGATGACGCTGGCGACGACGATGTCGACGACGCGCCAGCGAAAGTTGCGCTTCGTGGCTCCCGCCGGAGCGGATTGCTTGAGTGAACTCGTTGTAGCGTGCACTGTTTCGTGCCCTTTCCGTAGGTGAATACAGGGCACGGGATTGAGAAGCCTCCCTGCGCTGGCATGATCCAGATCAGGTTCGACGGTCGAAGCTTGGTCAGCTTCCTCTCAGCCCGGTGTACCGGACTCCCGTGATCATAATCAAGTATAGTGCCCCGTTTAGACTGACGACATGGGGATCACGACATGAGCATCGGCATTCTGCTCGTTTTGGCGGGCCTGTACCTGCTGCTCATGCGCCGGTTCGTTCTACGGCGGCGGCGAATTGCGCAGGGTCTGCCGGTGAGCGGCCCCTGGCACTTTCCGGCCTGGCTGCGCCCAAGAGTGCCGCGCTGGGCGCGGCGACGCTTCGCGCGTCGCCCGCGCCGTCCGCGCGCCGCGCGGCGGTTGCGCCACACCCGCCCGGGCCCACCTTAGCTCCGTGGGCCCATGATCTATCATGGGCCCGGTTTCCGGGCCCGGGCCCCGTCGTGCAGAAAGCGACTACTTCTTTAGGGCTCGAATCACCCGGGCCAAGGCGCGGCCGGTGACTATAAGGAACGGCACACCGACGGCGAGCAGGGCGATGACGTTCGGCTCGAACCGGGCTGTACCGCCCGACTTGACGTACGCGCCGATCGGCAGCGAAACGCCGCCTCCTCCCCCGCCGGACCCGGCCTCACCGGCATCACCGCCGCCGAAGCCGTAGTAGGCGAGCGCGACGGGCACCAGAGTGACGCCATCGATCTGTACAGGGTCACCGTACGCCGACTTCACACCGGCGGAACGGAACGTTTCTGCGAGTTTTTCCGGGAGGCTGGTCATGCCATCAGGTTAGCGTGGCTGAGACTTCAGGGGCGAGGTGTGAAGTGCGAAGCCGGGCGCACGGTTCCCGCTCCGAATCGCTCGGTCACGGTATCCACGGCCAGCTCCGCGCCCCGCCAGTCCTCGTCCGGGTCCCAGAGTCCAACCGATCCAGACGCCGTGCCGAGCTGCTCCGCACGCACCCCGATCAGACGCACCCGAATGCCGGAGGCTGCCAGCAGGTCGAACGCCGCCACCGCTTCCTCGTAGATGCGCCGGCCCACATTGCTAGGTTCGGCGAGGGTGCGCGACCGGGTCACCGTACTGAAGTCGGTGTAGCGCAGCTTGAGGGCGACCCGCCGGGCCACGAGATCACCCCGACGCAGCCGCACGGCAACGAGGTCGCACTGCCGCAGCAATTCGCTGCGCAACCGGTCGATATCCGTCATATCGTGTTCAAAGGTCACCTCGTGACCGACGCTCTTCTCCTCCCGCTCGAGCGTCACCGCGCGCGGGTCGCGACCCCAGGACAGGTCGAACAGTTTCTGACCGGATACCTCCCCCAGCGCTTTGCGCAGTACCGTCAGCGGCGTGTGCGCGATGTCGCCGATCAATTTCAGGCCGAGTCTGCTCAGCGCCTGCTCAGTGGCGGCCCCGACGCCCCACAGCGCCGCGACGGGCAGCGGATGCAGAAACTCGACCGTATCCTCGGCGGGAACGACGAGCAGTCCGTTCGGTTTGGCCAGGCCGGAGGCAAGTTTGGCGACGAACTTGGTAGAGGCCGCGCCCACCGAGCAGACCAGCCCGGTCTCGGCGAACACCCGGGCGCGAATGAGTTCGCCGATCACGGCCGGTGAGCCAAACAGGTTGGTCGCGCCGGCCACGTCGAGGAAGGCCTCGTCGATGCCGAGCCGTTCCACCAGCGGGGTCACGTCATCGAAAATGCTCATGACCCGGCTGGAAAAGTCCCGATAGAGCCCTATGTGCGGCTCGAGCACGATTGCATTCGGGCATTGCCGCAGCGCGAGCGCCATCGGCATAGCCGAGTTCACGCCGTATTTGCGGGCGATGTAGTTGGCCGCAGTGACGACCGACCGGCCGCCGCGATGGCCGACGATCACGGGCAGGTTGACGAATTCGGGGTGCGACAGCAACTCGACCGAGACGAAAAACGCGTCGAGGTCGACGTGCAGCACGGTCGCAGAACGGTCGTCGACGTCCCGCGCCGACACCTGCCGCCCACTGCCGTCCTGTCTACCCACCGAAAAACCCTAACCCGAACCCGGCCTGCGGCTCTACCTCCCGGTGACGAGCCCTCTCCTGCATAACTCCGGCAATTCCCTGCCGGCTGAGGCCGCCGCCGTGCATTCACGCGGGCGGGCGGCATCCGTTCTCACGTTCTGCAGGAGTTATGCGCGGGGGAGGGGGCGAAACGGCTAGCGCACGACCTTCTCGGCGCCGGCGATCCGCTGCGCGAAGTAGATGGGAATGATCGAGATCAGCACGAGCACCACGGCGATGACGTTGACGACCGGGGCCTGGTTGGGCCGGAACAGGTTGTCCAGAATCCACAGCGGCAGCGTCTTCACACTCGACCCGGCCGTGAACGTCGTCACGATGATCTCGTCAAAGCTCAGCGCGAAGGCGAGCAGTCCCCCGGCAAACAGCGCCGAGCGCAATTGTGGAAAGGTGACCAGCCGAAATGTGGTCCAGATGCCGGCGCCGAGGTCTGAGGATGCGTCTTCGAGGCTGGTGCCGAGGCGGCGCAGCCGGGCGATGACGTTGTTGAACACGGTCACGATGCAGAAGGTGGCGTGGGCGATGATGAGCGTCAAAATCGACAGCTGCACGCCCAACCCGGTGCGAAAGGCGTTGTTCAGGGCGATTCCGGTAACGATTCCGGGCAGTGCGATCGGCAGGATGACCAGCAGGCTGATGGCATCTCGGCCGAAGAATTCGAAGCGTTGCAGTCCGATCGAGATGAGCGTGCCGAGCACGAGGGCGATCGCCGTCGAGGCGAGCGCCACCTGCAGGCTGGTCACGACCGCGTCCAGGGCACCCTCGCTCTGAAAGGCCTTCGCCCACCATTCCAGGGTGAAGCCCGGCGGCGGCCAAGTGAGATTCTTGCTAATGCTGAACGAGTTCACGAACACCACGAGCAGCGGCAGGTAGATCAGGGCCAGTACCACGGCGGTGATGCCCGCGAGCAGTCCGCGGGCCGGTCGACTCAGACGCATGACAGGCTCCTACAGGTTGTTGAGCGCACCCGTGCGCCGCACAGCGGCCAGGTAGGCGAAGATGATCAGAATGGGAATGAGCGCGATCGCCGCAGCGAGCGGCAGGTTGTTCGCCGCGCCCACATTGGTATAGACGAGGTTGCCGAGCATCTGGTTGGCCCCGCCGACGATATTCACGGTGATGTAGTCACCGAGCGATAGCGAGAAGCTGAAGATCGACCCGGCGATGATAGCCGGCCAGATCATCGGCAGCACCACCAGGCGCAGCGTCGACCAGGTACCCCCGCCGAGATCAGCGGATGCCTCGAGCAGCGAATCCGGTACCCGCTCCAGTCCCGCATATATCGGCAGAATCACGTACGGCAGCCAGAGGTATGACAAGGTGATGATCGTCGCCGGCAGCCCGTAACCGGGGCTGTGCCCGCCGAACGGAGACACGAGCCATTCGAAGATGCCGCCCTGCGATAGAACAGAGCGCCAAGCGTAGGCCTTCACGAGGTAACTCGCCCAGAGCGGCATCAGAATGGCGATCACGAGGATGCGCTGAGCCCGGGGGCTGGCCACCTTGGCCATGTAGAACGCGATCGGCAGGGCAATCACAATGTCGATGATCGTCACCAGCAAGGCCACCCCCACCGTGCGCAGCGTCACGGTTTGGTAGAGCGAGCCGGTCAGCACCGCCACGATGTTGTCGAGCGTCCAGGTCTGCGAGATCTGCCCGGTGAACGAGTCGACCGTCCACAGAGCGGTGATCAACAGCGCGGCTAGGGCCGCGATGTAGACCAGCCCGAGCCAGAACAGGGGTGCGCTCAGCAGCAGAGACAGCCGCAGGCGCGGATGCCGACTGAGAAAGACCGAGCCCCGCCGGGCAATGGTGCCCCGCTGCTGGGGCACCACCGCCCGGCGGGGAGGCGCGGGAGCGTCAACCGTCATGATCTACCTCGATTCGGGCCGTTAGCCCTTGATCTCCTGCCAGGCCGTGGTCCAGTCGGAGTAGTCGGTGCATTCCACGTCGGTGCGCCCATCGAGGCATTCGGCGATCGGCGTTGACCAGTACCAGATCTGCGCCGCGTACTCGGCATCGCCGGCGTGGTAGCTCTTGCAGTGATCGGGGTTGACCGTGAAGTCGCACGCACCGGCGTTGGAGGGTGCCTCACCGAAGTACTCGGTGGCCTGCGCGTTGGCCTCCGGGCTCGCGATGTAGTCGAGCCAGGCATAGGCACAGTTGGGGCTCTGGGCGTTGGCGGCGATCATCCAGGTGTCCGACCAGCCTGTCGCCCCCTCGTCGGGCAGCACGACCTCGGCCGGGGTGCCCTCGGCGAGCGAGTTGCGGATCACCTGCCAGGTGGTTCCGACGACGGTGTCGCCGGTCTCAAAGGCCTGCACCTCCTTGAGGTAGTCCGACCAGTATTCGCCGATGTTCACGCGCTGATCCTTGAATAGTTGAACGGATGCCGCCAGCTGCGTCTCGTCCAGCGCGTACGGGTTCTCAATTCCCAGTTCCGGCTGGTGCGTCATGAGGTAGACGGCGGCATCCGCTATGGAAATCGGCGAATCGTAGGCGGTCACTGCTCCCTTGTAGGCGGACGACTTGTCGAATACGACGTCCCAGGACGTCGGCGCCGGGATGACGACCTCCGTGTTGTACATCAGCAGGTTGGCGCCGTAGCCGTGCGGGATGCCGTAGGAAACGCCGTCGACACTGTTCCAGGACTGCATCTTCAGAAAGTCGAAGATGCCCTCATAGTTGGAGATGAGGTCGGTGTTGACCGGGGCCACGTCACCCGCCGCGACGAGCCGCAGCGAGGCGTCACCGGAGGCGGCGACGACGTCATAATCGCCGGTCTTCATGAGGCTGAACGCTTCGTCGGAGGTGCCGTAGGTTTTGCTGGTGACGGTGCAGCCGGTCTCGTCTTCGAAGGCGCTGACCCAGTCGACCTCCGGATCGTTGCTACCGTCCTCGACGTAGCCGGGCCAGGCCAGCAGGGAGACGCTGCCCTCCAGCTCGCCGAGTTCGGTCTGAGCCTCGGTCGGTTCGGTCGTGCCGCCGCCCTGGCTGGTACCGCAGGCGGTGAGGAGCAGGGCGGTGGACAGGATCGCGACGCCGGTGAGGGCGAGCGATGTTCGGCGTGCGGGGGTGCGTTTCATGACGTTCTCCATTCGTGAATCGGTCAGGGGCGGGAAGAGAGGGCAGGTTCGGCGAGGGTGACGATGTCGGAGTCGTTCCAGCCGACGGTGACCCGGGCGCCGCGTCCATTGGTCGCCACGCGGTGCGCATCGTTCTGCTCGAGCACAACGATGCGCGTTCCGACGTCGAGGTCGACGATGAGCTGGGTGCTGCTTCCGACGTAGATGACCTCCGCGAGAACACCGGCCGCGGTGCGATCGGCGTTCAGGGGCAGGTTCTCCGTGGTCACGCTGATCTTTTCCGGACGCACCGAGTGGGTGCCGTTCCGGCCGAGCAGCGCGCGCGAGATGTCATCGTCGAAGATATTGGACGTGCCCACGAAAGCGGCGACGAAGGGCGAGGAAGGGCGCTCGTAGATCTCGGCCGGGGTGCCGAGCTGCTCGATCCTGCCCTCGTTGAACACCGCGATGCGGTCACTGAGGGTGAGCGCTTCCTGCTGATCGTGGGTTACGAAGATGAATGTGATGCCGAGGTTGCGCTGCAGTTCCTTGAGCTCGACCTGCATCTGCTCGCGCAGCTTGAGGTCGAGGGCGCCGAGGGGTTCGTCCAGCAGCAAGACCTTGGGTTGCACGACGGTTGCCCGCGCCAGGGCGACCCGCTGGCGTTGTCCACCGGAGAGCTGGCTCGGCTTGCGATCGGCGAATCCGCCGAGCCGCACGGTGTCGAGGGCCGCTCGGGCTTGCTCCTGCCTGGCTCGTTTGGCAACCCCGCGCACCCGGAGCCCGTAGGCCACGTTATCGAGCACACTCATGTGCGGAAACAGGGCGTAGTCCTGAAACACGGTGTTGACGTCGCGGTCGAACGGCGCCCGGTCGGTGACGTCCTGGCCGAGCAGCAAGATCGTTCCACTGGTGGGCTGTTCGAAGCCGGCGATCAGGCGCAGCACCGTGGTTTTGCCCGACCCGGACGGCCCGAGCATGGAGAAGAATTCCCCCTCGACGATGTTGAGATCGACCCCGTCGACGGCATTGACCGAGCCGAAACTTTTGGTCAGGCCGCTCAAGCGGATGGCGGGCTGCGCACCGGTCACATTTGCTCCCTGATCATTGAATATCTCCCTGCTCACTCACAGGGTAATCATATGGAGTTAGATGTCATGAAAGTGCGCCGTGATGTTACGGTCGTGTCACAACCTGAAATGAGCAGCCCATGCCGCAGTCCATCCGTGCCGGATCGGGAACCCGCGCGGCTATTTTCGCGCCGCTCGACGGTGCCGGCCGGGCCGAACTGGTGTTGCAGCGTCTCACCGACGCCATCGTGCTCGGGGTGCTGCACGACGGCGAGCGTCTGCCGAGCGAGGCCGAGCTGGCCAGGCAGCTCGGCGTCGCCACGGTCACCGCCCGGGAAGCACTCGAGATTCTGCGTCGGAATAAGCTCGTGCACACCAAGCGCGGCCGCGACGGCGGCAGTTTCGTCACGTTCGCCGGGCGCGGCGCGAACGACCTTCAGAACGAACGGCTGCTGGCCTGGTCGCGGGTTCAGGTGCGCGACTTCGGCGTGCACTATTCCGCGATCGCCGGTCTGGCCGCCGAACTCGCCGCCGACCGCGCCAGTGCAGCCGATATCGACAACCTCGAGCGCATTCTCGATCGCTCCGATGCCCTCACAGCGGATGCCGCGCGCCGCGGCCACGGTACGTTCCGTCTCGAGGTGGCCGCGCTGAGCCAGTCCGCCCGGCTTGTGCGCGAAGAACTGCGCTTGCAGGCCGAATTTGGCTCCCTGCTCTGGCTCAGCCTGAGCGAACCACTTCGGCGGGAACGCTGCCGAGCGGTACAACGGGAGACGGTCGCCGCCCTCGTCGCCGAGAACGGCGCTCGAGCCAGGCAGCTCACCGTGAACCAGATCACCGACTCCATCGAGTGGCTGATCGAGGCCAAGTCCATTCTGGAACAGGAAAGCGTGTCACCGATGCAAGCCAGAACAACGACACCGGAGCCCGAGGACACCCGCTTATGACGTTCGAGCCGCTCGTTCACAACGAGGCGCATGGCTTCGCCAGCGTGTCCTGGATAGCGGCCGTCTTCGACCCGGTGTTCGCACGCCTCGTGGGCTGGGCCGCGCAGGTCGAAGACTGCGCCAGCCAGCCCGAGTGCGGCCGAACCACACTCGATCCCTTGATCGAGACCCTGATGCGAACGGAATTCGCCGACGCCGATGGGATGGTGATCGGGGCCGGTTTCGTCTCCGCGCCGAGCTTCCTGGGCTGGCACCTGGCCTGGTGGCTGGGCGGGCAGAACCCGGCGGGGTCTGCGCTGCCGGCCACCGGCATCCGTCATCTGGAAACGGTTGAAGACCCCCGCGACGAGAGTTTTCGCGACTACACGGCGTTGGAATGGTGGCGCGTTCCCGCCCAGACCCGGCGCCGCCACGTGACCGGGCCCTACGTGGACTATCTGTGCACCGATGAATACACCCTCACGTTGACCCTGCCGGTCTACCGCGGCGGGACCGAGCTGATCGGTGTGGTCGGAATCGACCTGTCGGTGGATCAGCTCGAGCGCCAACTCGTGCCGCGCCTCGGCGCCAGCGGTGTGCCGGTGACGCTCATCAACGCCAGCGCACGGGTCGTCGTCTCGACCGACGCCCACCTCGCCACCGGCGCGCTGCTGCGCCTGCCGGGGCTGACCGAGCGCCTGCGCGACCCGGCGTCGTCACCGGCTCTACTGGCCGATGGGGCACACGCGTTCCGGTGGTGCGGTCAGACCGGACTCGCCGTCGTTGTCGGCCCGGCCGCGGGTCAGCCGATCGAGGCGCCGAACACCCATCCGAGCAGATAGGTCACCGCGGCTGCGCCGAGGCCGATGACGAGCTGCCGCAGGGCACGCTTCAGCGGCGGCCCGCCGGAGAGCAAACCGACGACGGCGCCGGTCGCGAGCAAGGCCACGCCGACCAGGACGGTCGCCAGGATCATGGCCGGGTAGCCGGTCAGGCCGAACAGGTAGGGCAGCACGGGCAGCAGCGCTCCGGATGCGAAGAAGCAGAAGCTCGACAGGGCCGCGCCGGTGCCCGTGCCGATGGCTTCGTGCTCGTCGGGCTCGACGGCCGCGTTGGTGACCGCGGAAATCGGACCGGTCGCCGCATACGCGGTGGCCAGCACGCCACGGGCATAGGTCTCGGCCTCATCCTCGGACATACCGCGGGCCCGGTAGACCAGGGTCAGCTCGTTGGCGGCGAGGTCGAGGTGCGAGAGCACACTCTTGGCCGGTGCCGCCGGAGTGGATGCTTCGAGCAACTCCCGCTGGGACCGCACCGAGACATATTCGCCAGCGCCCATCGAGAGCGCCCCGGCCAACAACCCGGCAATCCCGGTGAACAGAATCGTTGCAGCCGGTACGCCGGTGGCGCCGATGCCGAGCACGAGGGCCAGGTTACTGACCAGGCCGTCATTGACGCCGAACACGGCGGCGCGAAAGGTACCGGACAGGCGTTTGCGACCGCGCGCGGCGAGGCCGCGCACGACCTCTTCGTGCACGGTTTCGTCGGCCGCCATCGCGTTGGTCGCGTCGGCATCCGCATCGTAGGGCGAGCGGCTCTCGGCCCGTTGGGCGAGAGCGAGCACGAACACCGAACCGAACCGGCGGGCCAGCAGCCCCAGAAACCGGGTGCGCAGGGCACCACGACGTGGCGAGCCCACGTCGCTGCCGAGCAGTTGGCGCCAGTGATCTTCGTGTCGTCCCTCGGCTTCGGCGAGGGCGAGCAGAATCTGGCGCTCCTCACCGGCCCGACGGTTGGCGAGGTCACGATAAACCGCGGCCTCAGCCCGCTCGTCGGCCAGGTATTGCCGCCACCGACGGATGTCCCGCTGCGATGGCTCACGCCCGACCGGCCCCGGAGCGGTCACGCCTCCGGCGCCGCTTCGAGGAGGCCCTGCGGAATGCGCGCCGAATCGTGCGGGCCGGAGCCATCGAGGCCAAAGAACGGTTGCTCGAACTGAACCACCCAGAACTTTTCCCGCACCACGGTCGGTGCGTACAGCCCAGACCCCTCCGACTCCCCCGCAGCCACGATCACACCGATCGGGTCGTCGATCAGGGAGTCGGGAAAGCGGGTGCGGTCGAGGTGCACGATCACCTGCACGCCCACGCCGAAAGCCTGAGTTGTCACGTGCTACTCGATCGCCTGGGCGCGTTCGAGCACGAGCTCGCGCACGCGCGCGGCATCCGCTTGGCCACGCATGGCCTTCATGACCGCGCCAATGACCGCGCCGGCGGCCTGCACCTTGCCATCGCGAATCTTGGCGAGCACGTCGGGCTGACCGCTCAGCGCGGCGTCAATGGCCGCGATGAGCGCGCCGTCGTCGGACACTACGGCCAGGCCACGGTTCTCGACGACCTCGGCAGGGGTACCCTCGCCGGCGATGACGCCTTCGAGCACCTGGCGGGCCAGGCGGTCGGTGAGGGTGCCAGCCTCGACCAGCTGGATCAGCGCGGCAAGCTGCTCCGGCGTGACGAGCGAGTCGGCCGCGACCCCGGCCACGTTGGCGAGCCGGGCGATCTCGCCGGTCCACCACTTGCGCGCAGCCTGAGCGGATGCCCCGGCGGCGACGGTCGCCTCGACCGCGTCGAGCAGGTCGGAATTCACGACGTCCTGGAACTCGAGGTTCACAAAACCCCACGCCGCCTGCAGGCGCTTGCGGCGGGCCGCGGGCGGCTCCGGCAGGGTGAGGCGCAACTCTTCGACCCAGGCGCGCGACGGCGCCATCGGCAGCAGGTCGGGCTCCGGAAAGTAGCGGTAGTCGTCGGCGTCGCTCTTGGGCCGACCGGCGCTCGTGATGCCGGTGTCTTCGTGCCAATGCCGGGTCTCCTGCGTGATGGTGCCGCCACCAGACAGCACGGCCGCCTGACGCTGGATCTCGTAGCGCACGGCGCGTTCGACGCTTCTCAGGGAGTTGACGTTCTTGGTTTCGGTGCGGGTGCCGAGCACGTTCGACCCGCGCGGGCGCAGGGAGACGTTGGCGTCGCACCGCACGTTGCCCTCTTCCATCCGGGCGTTGGAGACGCCGAGCGCCTTGGCGATCTCGCGAATGGCCGCGACGTAGGTCTTGCCGATCTCGGGGGCGTCGTGTTCGGCACCCTCGATCATCTGGGTGACGATTTCGACCAGCGGCACGCCGCCGCGGTTGTAGTCGACCAGCGAATAATCGGCACCCTGGATGCGTCCGGTCGCACCACCCATGTGGGTGAGCTTGCCGGCATCGTCTTCCATGTGGGCACGTTCGATCTCGACGGTGACCTGACGTCCGCTTTCGAGTTCGATCGTGATCGATCCGTCATGGCAGATTGGGTCGTCGTACTGGCTGGTCTGAAAGTTCTTCGCCGTGTCGGGGTAGAAGTAGTTCTTGCGGGCGAACCGCGAGTGTTCCGCGATTTCACAACCCAATGCCAGCCCCAAACGGATGCTGGATTCCAGCGCCTTCTTGTTCACCTGCGGCAGCCCGCCCGGCAGACCGAGGCAGGTGGGGCAGGTGTTCGTGTTGGCGCCGGAGCCGAACTCGTTGGCGCAGCCGCAGAACATTTTGGTTTTGGTGTTGAGTTCGACGTGCACCTCGAAGCCGAGCACCGGCTCGAACAATTCGAGCGCTTTGTCGAAGTCCATCAATTCTGGCTTGGCCATTAGACGGCTCCCTCTTCGCTGGCAAACATTTCGGTCGGGGTCAGTGCTGGGGCCTGGCTGAGCATGGTGTGCCCCCAGCTCGCTTCGAGAAGCTGCTCGATCGCGGCGCCGACGGTGTAGAGGCGGGCATCCGCTTTGGCGGGGGCCATGATCTGCAAGCCGACCGGCAGGCCGTCTTCCGGCGCGAGCCCGATCGGGATGCTCATTCCGGGCACGCCGGCGAGGTTCGCCGGGATGGTGGTGACGTCGTTGATGTACATGGCCATCGGGTCGGCTAGCTTTTCACCGAATTTGAACGCGGTCGTCGGGGCGCTGGGCGACATGAGCACGTCGACCTGGCTGAACGCGGCGGCGAAGTCACGCTGAATGAGCGTGCGCACCTTCTGCGCGCTGCCATAGTAGGCGTCGTAGTAGCCAGCGCTCAGGGCGTAGGTGCCGAGGATGATGCGGCGCTTGACCTCTGCCCCGAAACCGGCCTCGCGGGTGGCGCTCATCACGTGCTCGCTGGTGAGCGAGCCGCTGGCCGGGTTGACGCGGATGCCGAACCGCACCGAGTCGAAGCGGGCCAGGTTGCTCGACGCTTCGGCCGGCAGGATCAGGTAGTAGGCCGCGACGGCGTACTCGAAGTTCGGGGCGGAAATCTCAGTGATCTCGGCGCCGGCGGCGACGAGCAGCGCGAGGGTTTCGTTGAAGCGCTGGGTGACGCCGGCTTGGAAGCCGTCGCCGGAGAGTTCCTTGATAACTCCGATGCGCACGCCCTTGAGGGCGCCGTCCTTGAGACCTGCCTGGGCGGCTGCGGCCATCGACGGCCAGCTGTCGGTCAGCGAGGTGGAGTCGAGCGGGTCGTGGCCACCGATGACGTCGTGCAGCAGGGCGGCGTCGTAGACCGTGCGAGAGACGGGGCCGACCTGGTCGAGGCTCGAGGCGAGCGCGATGGCGCCGTAGCGGGAGACTCCGCCATAGGTGGGCTTGACGCCGACCGAGCCGGTGACGGCGGCTGGCTGGCGGATGGATCCGCCGGTGTCGCTGCCGAGGGCGAGCGGTGCCTGGAACGAGGCGACAGCCGCGGCCGAGCCACCGCCGGAGCCACCGGGGATACGATCGCGGTCCCACGGGTTGCGGGTAATTCCGTAGGCGGAGTGTTCGGTGGAGGAGCCCATGGCGAACTCGTCCATGTTGGTCTTGCCGAGCGGCACCAGGCCGGCCGCACGCAGTCGGGCAACGACGGTCGCGTCGTAGGGCGGAACCCAGCCCTCGAGAATTCTTGACCCCGCGGTGGTGGGCATGTCCTGGGTGGCGAGCACGTCCTTGATCGCGATCGGCACGCCGGCGAGCGGGTTCAGCGCCTCACCGGCTGCGCGGCGGGCGTCGATCTCGGCGGCGGTCGCCAGGGCGGCGTCAGCGGCGACGTGCAGAAAAGCGTGCAGGTCGGTGTCGACGGCCGTGATGTGGTCGAGGTGGGCGCGGGTCGCCTCAACCGCGCTGACCTCCTTGCGCACCAGGAGGTCGCTGAGCGCGGCGGCGGAGAGCTTGGTGAGATAGGTCATGGTTACTCCTCGTCCAGAATGGCGGGCACGCGAAATTTGTCGCCAGCGCGGTCGGGGGCGCCGGACAGGGCCTGCTCGACCGTCAGCGACGGCACTACGACGTCCTCACGGTAGACGTTGGTCAGCGGCATCGGGTGGCTCGTGGCCGGGGTGTCAGCGGTGGCCACCTCGGAGACCTTGGCAATCGAGTCGACGATCTGGCCGAGGTCACGGGTGAGACTGGTGATCTCGAGGGGGCTGAGGTCGATCCGGGCAAGGTATGCCAAATGGGCAACCTGCTCGGCCGTGATTTCAGACATGGTGCTCCGATACGCATTGGGGTGGATAATCCAATCCTATTCGCCAGCCGCCGCGCGCCCGATTCGCCGACCGCGTTAGGTGGGCACCCGCGCCCCTGGTGAAGTCCGTATCCGCTGCCCAGGACCGGCGCCGACACCGGCACCGGCACCGGCACCGGTAGGCGATTCGCGTTGATCGTACAAAACCAGGCATCGCCGACGAGGAGAAAAAAGTCTCCACTGAGCCGAAATTTCGGCAGGAAGTAACCGTGAAGTAGCACACTGGCAGATATGAGAGCAATTGTTGTCGAGCAGAAGCCGGGCGGATCCGTGTTGTCGATGCGGGATCTCTCAAGCCCTGCACCGGGCCCGCATCAGGTGAAGATCCGTGTGCGGAATGCTTCGGTGAACCGTGCCGACCTGGGCCAGCGCGCGGGAACCCACCAGCCGGTCAACCCGGGCAGCGGTCCGGTCGTCGTGGGGCTCGATGCCGCGGGCGACGTTGTCACGGTGGGAAGCGAGGTGAGGGGCGTTCACGTCGGGGACCGCGTCATGGCCATCGTCAGTGGAGGTTTGAGCGAGGAAGTCGTTGTCGACGCTGCGCTGGTCATACCGATTCCGCCGGCGTGGACCTACGCGGAGGGTGCTGCTGCCATCCTCGGGTTGATGACCGAGCACAACGCGCTCCGCACTGCGGGTGAGCTTGAGCCGGGCGAAACGGTGCTCGTTCATGCGGCGGCCTCAACGGTGGGGCTTCAGTGCGTACAGCTGGCAAAATATCTCGGCGCTGGACTGATCATTGCCACCGTTCGCACGGACCGGGCAACAGATCTGCTCCGTTTTTCGGGTGCCGATCACGTGGTCGAGGTTGGCGAGGCTGGTTTTGCAAATCGGGTTTTGGAACTCACGGATGGCCGCGGGGTCGACGTCATCGTCGACCATGTCGGCGGCCCCTATCTGGCGGATAATATTCGCTGCGCCGCGCTCCGGGGACGCGTAGTCGGTGTGGGGCGCCTCGGTGGTGCCCACGGTGATCTTGATCTGGAAGCACTGGCCTTCAAACGAATAAGCATCATCGGGGTCACTTTTCGTACCCGTGACGCTGCGGAGAAAGCCGCTATCGTCACCGCGCTGCTGTCCGACGTCGATCCGGCTTTCGCAGCACTGCGCCCATCGATTGATCGGATCCTGCCCTGGACCGAAGTTCAACAAGCGCAGGATCTCATGGCCGCGAACTCGCACCTGGGCAAGATTGTTTTGAGTCTTGAAAATACGTAAGCCAGAACGTCTGGAAATGCACACTAGGTAAGGAACCACATGCGCGAAACCGACTTCTTCAACGGCGTCCAGGTGCCCGTCATCGGCCAGGGAACCTGGCATCTCGGTGAGGACGCTGCGAAGCGAAAGGCCGAGGTGTCGGCCCTCTGCGCGGGGATCGATGCCGGCCTGATCGTGATCGACACGGCCGAAATGTATGGCGATGGCGCCTCGGAAGAACTGGTCGGCGAGGCCATCCGAGGCCGACGCGATGACGTCGTGCTGGTGAGCAAGGTCTATCCACACAACGCGAGCCAGAGCGGCGTGGTGGCGGCGTGCGAGCGCAGCCTGCGCCGGCTCGGAACCGATCGGCTCGATGTCTACCTCCTGCATTGGTCTGGCGGTGTTCCATTGTCCGAGACCGTTGACGGGTTCGAACACCTCCGTGCAGCGGGCAAGATCCGGAGCTGGGGGTTATCGAATTTCGACCAAGATGACCTGGAGCGAGCACCAGACGGATGCGCCACCAATCAGGTGCTCTACAACCTCGGCAGTCGGGGCATCGAGTTTGATCTCCTGCCCTGGCAACAACGCGCAGGCATGCCGCTCATGGCGTACTCGCCACTCGGTCAGGGACCGACCCTGCTCGAGCATCCGCTACTGGCCGAAATCGGAGAGCGCCACGGAGTGACTGGTGCCCAGATCGCGCTGGCCTGGGTCATCAGGCAACCGGGCGTCATCGCGATCCCCAAAGCATCCTCGCTCGAGCACGTGCAGCAGAATGTCGGCGCGGGCGCGGTGGTTCTCGACGCCGAGGATTGCCTGTCGCTGGATAGCGCATTCCCGGCGCCCCGCAGCAAACAACCGCTCGATATTCTCTGACGCCGCCCACTTATTTCTGAAGCGCGCTCCGGCCAGGCGGAGTGCGCTGAATATGGTTACCGCGCTGCCAGCCACCCCTCCGGGAGCACAGTGGCAGGTCCCGTCGGATTGTGATAAAACTGATACATGCTCATGTTCTGCACAGTCTAGGGCTGTCGGACATTCATCCATTCAATACCTCCGAAAGTGAAGGCGGACCCTCCGTCCTACACGGTCACAAATTCAGGGAGTGAAAAAATGAAAGCAGTCGTTTACAAAGGACCCAATGAGGTCGCCGTGGAAGAAGTTCCAGATGCCAAGATCGAACGCCCCACTGACGTTCTCGTGCGCATCACAGCGACAAATATTTGCGGTTCAGACCTGCACATGTATGAGGGACGTACCGATTTCGCGGTCGGACGCACGTTTGGCCACGAAAACATGGGCGAGGTCATCGAGGTCGGTAACGGCGTCGATGCGGTCAAGGTCGGCGAGCTCGTCGTACTGCCGTTCAATATTTCTTGCGGGTTTTGCAAGAACTGCGAACGCGGTTTCACGAACTACTGCATGACCACTCAACCAGACCCCGTCGGCGCCGGCGCCGCCTACGGCTTTGCTGGCATGGGTCCGTACCCCGGCGGGCAGGCCCAAATGCTGCGTGTGCCCTACGGCGACAACAACTGCCTGCGCCTGGGTGAAGATGCCGTAGAAAAGCAAAACGATTACGTGATGCTCTCGGACATCTTCCCTACCGGCTACCACGCTACCGAGATGGCCGGCGTCATGCCCGGTGACACAGTCGTGATTTACGGCGCTGGCCCGGTCGGACTCATGGCTGCCCTGTCTGCCACGATCAAGGGCGCCAGTAAAGTCTGGGTTGTGGACCGACGCCCCGACCGGCTGGCCCTGGCCGAGCAGATCGGCGCGATCGCCGTTGATGACTCGAAGACGGACCCGGTGCAATTCGTACTGGACCAGACCAAGGGTATCGGCGCTGACCGTGGATGTGAATGCGTCGGCTATCAGGCTCACGACCCCCAGGGCACCGAGGATCCTGCCATGACTCTGAACCGGCTGATTCAGTCCGTGCGCATCACCGGGGGCATCGGCGTAGTCGGTGTCTTCCTGCCGGCGGATCCCGGCGGCTTCGACGAGAACGCCAAACAGGGCAAACTTGCTATTGACTACGGCTTGCAGTGGCTCAAAGGCCAGAGTATGGGCAGCGGCCAATGCCCGGTGAAGAAATATAATCGACAACTGCGCGACCTGATTGCCGTCGGCAAAGCCAAGCCGTCGTGGATCGTTTCGCACGAGGTCCCGCTCAGTAAAGCCGTGGATGCCTACAAGAACTTCGGTGACCGCAACGACGGGTGGACCAAAGTCATCCTCAAGCCCGAATAGGGCACCGTTGAACGAACTCGCCGCAGCGTGTTCTACCCTCGGACTTGACGAATGCGGGCGTGAACTCGAGTTCGGATAGTAATCCACACCGAAAGCGCAACCAGCACACGCTCTAATTTGGGCGCGGCGTTCGGCGGGGTGGCATTTGCGAGTGCCGCCCCGCGTTCAGCGCGGCGCCGGTGCAGCAGCCTACGTGGATGCCGGCACGGTCGCCAACCCGGCCGGCCCCTCCGTGAGCAGGGTTCGAAATTCGTCGGCGTCGAGGATTCGGATGCCGAGGGTTTCGGCCTTGCCGAGTTTCGATCCCGCGCCCGGCCCGGCTGCCACGAAGTCGGTGTTCTTGGACACGCTCGATGCGCTTTTACCGCCGGCGGCGATGATAGCTTCCTGCGCGCCCTCCCGGGTGAAGCCCTCGAGGGATCCGGTGGCCACGACGGTCAGCCCCGCGAGCACTCCCCCGGCGGCCTCGGCCGCGCCCGGACCGGGATGGCCCGGGGTGGCGAACTGCACGCCGGCCGCAGCCCACTGGGTGACGATATCGACGTGCCAGTCCACCACGAACCAGGCGAGCACTGCGTCGGCGATGATGCCGCCAACCCCGTCGACCCCGGCGAGTTCTTCGCGGGTCGCCGCACGAACGGCGCCGAGTGAGCCGAAATGGTTGGCCAATGCCCGGGCGGCGACCGGGCCGACATGACGGATGTTCAGGCTCACCAGAATGCGCCACAGCGGCTTCGTCTTGGCCTTCTCGATCTCGGCCAGGAGCTTGAGCGCGCTGGAGGACGGCTGCAGGCCGGTCAGACCCTGCTTCTTCTCGGCCGGACTCGGATTGCGACAAAACGGCATACGAATTTTCGCAACCCCGTCGTCTTCCTTCGGCAAGCCCGTTTCGGCGTCGCGCACGATCACCTGGATTGGCAACAGGTCGGCCAGTCTCAGGGCGAACAAGCCGGCCTCGGTCGACAGCGGCGGGTCGACCGGCACGGTCGGCTGAGTGAGCGCAGAAGCCGCGACCTCGCCGAGCACCTCGATGTCAAGCCCCCCACGGCTGCCAATGTGTTCGACCCGGCCGCGTACCTGCGCGGGGCAGCTGCGCGCGTTCGGGCAGCGTAGGTCGATGTCGCCCTCTTTGGCCGGGGCCAGCGGGGTGCCGCATTCCGGGCAGTTCTGGGGCATGACGAATTCGCGTTCGGTGCCGTCGCGCAGTTCGACGACCGGGCCCAGCACCTCGGGAATGACGTCGCCGGCCTTGCGCAGCACAATCGTGTCGCCGATCAGGACCCCCTTGGCCTTGACGACGTCCTGGTTATGCAGTGTCGCCTGGCGTACCTCGCTGCCGGCCACGAGTACTTTCTGCATGACCGCGAAGGGGGTGGCGCGGCCGGTGCGGCCGACACTCACGACGATATCGAGCAGTTTCGTGTTGACCTGCTCGGGTGGGTACTTGTAGGCGATTGCCCAGCGCGGCGCCCGATTGGTCGCGCCAAGCTCGGCGTGCAGGGCGAGCTCATCGATCTTGATCACGATGCCATCGAGCTCGTGTACGACGCTGCCGCGGTGGGCTCCGTAATACTCGATGAACTCAGCCGCCTCGGCGACCGAGGGGACCACACGAAAGTAGCTGCTGGTCGGCAGCCCCCAACCTTGGAGCAGGCCGTAGACCTCGGACTGGGTGTGCACGGGCGGGTTCTCCCAGGCACCGATGCCGTGAACAAGCATGCGCAGCCGGCCCAGGCGCGCCTTCATGAGGCGCAGCTGGTCCACGTTTTTGCCGGAGGCTTTCTGCCGCAACGACCCGGCCGCAGCGTTGCGGGCGTTGGCGAACGTCCGCTCGCCGGCCGCGGACTGCGCCGAGTTCAGTTCGTCGAACGCGACCGTCGGAAAGAACACCTCTCCGCGCACCTCCATGAGTGACGGATGCCCGGTACCAGCCAGGCGACTAGGGATGCCGGGTACGAGGTCGATATTCTCGGTCACGTCTTCGCCGACGACCCCGTCGCCACGGGTCGCGGCAGAGACGAGCACTCCATTGGCGTACCTCAGGTTGATGGCGAGGCCGTCGATCTTGAGCTCGCACAGGTAGTGCACCGCGCGGCCGGAGTTCTCCGCGGCTTTGCGAGCCCAGGCCTCGAATTCTTCGAGAGAGAAAACGTTGTCGAGGCTGAGCATGCGTTCGGCGTGTGTCACCGGGTCGAACAGGGTGACTTCAGCTCGACCGCCGACCGTTTGGGTGGGGCTGTCCTGGCTCGCCAGCTCGGGATGCAATCGCTCGAGTTCGCCGAGGTGTTGAACCAGCCGGTCGTACTCGGCGTCGGAGATGATGACGGTATCGCGCTCGTAATAGGCGTCACGGGCGGCGAGCACGCGGGTGGTGATGTCGACAGCCTCAGCGGCTGCGGCGCTCAGCGCGGCGGGTGTGGTGGCAGCGACGGACTCAGGCATTGACCGGGACGGGGCTGGCCGAAGCGGTGGAAACAGTAGCGGTGGGAACAGAAGCGGTGGAATCAGTAGCGGTGACAGCAACCGGAACGGCGCTGACGGTGCGGTCGATGGTGCATTGGCCGACTACCCGGGTTCCGACGTACACCACGGCGGTCTGCCCGGGGGCGACGCCAGCCAGCGGCTCGTTCGGAATGATGCGCAACTCGACCGAGCCGGGGACTCCGGTCACTGCGGTGGTCGAGACGACCTGGGCTACCGCAGGTACCGGATCGGCGTGGGCGCGGATCTGCACGTGACAGGGGAACGCGACATCTGGATGTTCGGGGGCAAGCCCCGCCCAGGTGTACTTGTTGCCGGCGATCTCCTTGATGGCGAGCGCCTCCTTGGGACCGACGACGACCGTGTTGGTGATCGGGCGCACCTCGAGCACGAAGCGCGGCTTGCCGTCGGCGGCCGGGGTGCCGATCGACAGCCCTTTACGCTGGCCCACGGTGAAGGCAACGGCGCCGTCGTGCTGGCCGAGCGTGTTGCCCTCCCGGTCGAGAATGTCGCCGGTGACCGGGGCGACGCGTTCGCCGAGCCAGCCCTTGGTGTCACCGTCAGGAATGAAGCAGATGTCGTAGGAGTCGGGCTTGTTCGCCACCGAAAAGCCGCGTTCGGCCGCTTCGGCGCGCACCTCGGCCTTGGTCGGCGTGGCGCCGAGCGGAAACATGGAGTGGTTGATCTGGTCGGCGGTGAGCACACCGAGCACGTAGGACTGGTCTTTCGCCCAGGCGGCCGCGCGGTGTAGTTGCTTGTTGCCATCGGCATCCGTCAGGATACTCGCATAGTGGCCGGTGCAGACGGCGTCGAAGCCGAGGGCCATGGCCTTTTCGAGCAGGGCGGCGAACTTGATCTTCTCGTTGCAGCGCATGCACGGGTTCGGCGTGCGGCCGGCGGCGTACTCGGCGATGAAGTCGTCGACGACGTCGAGTTTGAACCGTTCCGAGAAGTCCCAGACATAGTAGGGAATGCCCATGATGTTGGCGGCACGCTGGGCATCCATCGAATCTTCCACGGTGCAGCAGCCACGGCTGCCGGTGCGCAGTGTGCCCGGCATCCGGCTCAGCGCCAGATGCACGCCAACCACCTCGTGTCCAGCTTCGACCGCACGCGCGGCTGCGACGGCGGAATCAACACCGCCACTCATTGCTGCTAAAACCTTCACCCAACGAGTGTACGCGCCAGTGCTGACCCCGCAAACGTAAGGGTCAGTGCCCGGGCACTCGATCGGCCATGCCCGCGGCGAGCGCCAGGGCGTGCGCCGCGGGCAGCGCCGCCAGCAGCGCGTCGACGTCGGCGTCGGTCGACGTGTGCCCGAGCGTGATGCGCAGCGCCCCACGGGATTCGACCTCGCTGCGTCCCATCGCTCGCAGCACGTGCGAGGGCTCAGGCACGCCGGCCTGGCAGGCCGATCCGGTCGACACCGACACGCCGGCAACGTCGAGGGCGAACAGTAACGAGTCGCCCTCGCAGCCCGGAAAACTGAAATGGGCGTTACCGGGCAGCCGGTGGGTCGGGTCGCCGTTGAGCTGCGCCCCCGGCGCGACCAGGGCCACACCAGCGATGACGCGATCGCGCAGCGCCATCAGGCGAGCGTTTTCATCGCCGTGCGCGATGAGAGCCGATGCCGCCACCGCGAACGAGACCGCCGCCGCG
The DNA here is from genome assembly GCF_004403235.1 of Cryobacterium sp. Hh38. Taxonomy (NCBI): domain Bacteria; kingdom Bacillati; phylum Actinomycetota; class Actinomycetes; order Micrococcales; family Microbacteriaceae; genus Cryobacterium; species Cryobacterium sp. Hh38. The sequence goes on from NZ_SOHD01000028.1 coordinate 34,561, forward strand.
ACATCCTGGGTGCCGCTGCGCACCTTGCGCTGCTGGCCGCCACCATGGATGAGAGGTTCGACGGTCGTGGCACGACCGAGCACGAGCGCCCCGATGCCGACCGGGCCGCCGACCTTGTGCGCCGAGACGCTCAGCGCCGACACGCCCGCGGCCGCGAGGATGCGAAAATCGACAGGTATGTAGCCGTAGGCAGCGACCGCATCGACGTGCACCGGAATTCCGTGGGCTGAGGCGAGCGCCGCCACCTCCGCGACAGGTTCGATGGTGCCGACCTCGTTGTTGGCCATGATCACGCTGACCAGGGCGATATCGAGCGGGTCACGCGCAATGGCGGCCTCGAGCGCGCCGAGGTCGATGCGGCCCCGGTCGTCGAGCGGAATCCACTCGACGATGGCGTCTTCGTGCTGAGCCAGCCACTCGACGGTGTCGAGGGTGGCGTGGTGTTCGCCGCCGGGCACCAGAATGCGTCGGCGCGGGGCGCGCGCCCAGTACAAACCCTTGATGCCGAGGTTGATCGCCTCGGTGCCGCTGCCGGTGAAGACGACTTCGATCGGGTCACAGCCGACGCTCGTGGCCACGATCTCGCGCGACTCTTCGAGCATCCGTTTCGCATTTTGACCCTGGCTGTGCACGGAGGCGGGGTTACCGACGACGCTCATCGCTTCGGCGTAGGCGGCAATAGCGGCGGGAAGCATGGGCGTGGTCGCCGCATGATCCAAATAGACAACCATGCCTGCCATTTTACAGTCGAGCGGATGCCGGTGGTCGTCACCCTCCCCCACACTGATTACTCTTGAATCCATGAGTTCCACCGATCCCCTGCGCAACCTCGGTGTGCGACTAACCAGCGCCGGCGGCGAACTCCGCGTCTGGGCCGAACATGCCGACGCCATGGACCTGTGCCTGTTCGACGAGGTCGACCCGAACTGGATCATCAAAAGCGTACCGATGACGCAGGATGCGCATGGTGTGTGGTCCGGTAAATCGCGCACGCTGTCACCGGGGCGCCGGTACGGCATCCGTGTGTCAGGTCCGGCCAGCGCACAGAATTCTTTCCACCCCGAGAAGACTCTGATCGAACCGTATTCACGTGGTCTGGTTCGGGTCGGCGCCGGACTGTGGCAGTCCTCGGTGATCGACGACGATTTCGATTGGAACGGCGCCGAGAAACCGGGCACGGCCCTCGATCACACCGTGGTCTACGAGGCGCACGTTCGCGGCCTCAGCCGGATGAACCCGCTGGTTCCGGCCGCACTGCGGGGCACCTACGCCGGTCTCGCCCACGAATCCACTATCGCTTACCTGACGGACCTCGGCGTGACCGCGGTTGAACTCTTGCCGGTGCAGGCGTTCGTGTCCGAGCAGCGCCTGATCAAACAGGGCTTGATCAACTATTGGGGGTACAACACCCTCAATTTCTTTTCCCCGCACGCCGACTACGCCACTCAGGCTGCCCAGTCCGCCGGGCCGGCAGCGGTGCTGCGCGAGTTCAAGGGCATGGTCAAGCTGCTGCACGAGGCGGGGCTCGAGGTCATCCTTGACGTCGTCTACAACCACACCGCCGAGGAGGGTCGGAACGGCCCGGTCACGAGTCTGCGCGGCATCGACAATGCAGGCTATTACCGGCAGGACGAGTCCGGTGCCTACATCGACGTGACCGGCTGTGGCAATACTGTCAACTTCAGCCACGACGTGCCGAAACGGCTCGTACTCGATTCGCTGCGCTACTGGGCCAACGATGTGCAGATCGACGGGTTCCGCTTCGATCTGGCGGCGACGCTCGGCCGCGACGGCGGCGTCGTCTACGACCCGGAGCATCCGCTGCTCACCCAGATTCGCGACGACCCGGATCTGGCTGGCGTGAAGCTCATCGCGGAGCCGTGGGATGTCGGCCAGGGCGGCTGGCAGACCGGCAATTTTCCACCCGGCTGGACCGAGTGGAACGACCGCTACCGCGACCGCATGCGCGACTTCTGGCTTTCGGATATAAAGAGCCTGCGCCAAAGCGACTCAGCCGGCAGCGGGATCGGACGGTTCGCGACCCGGGTCGCCGGTTCCTCGAACACGTTCTCCGAGAAACGCGGCCCACTCGCCTCGCTCAATTTCATCACCGCACACGACGGGTTCACGCTCGCCGACCTGACCGCGTACAACAGCAAGCACAACCTCGGCAACGGCGAGTCGAACCGTGACGGAACCGACAACAACAGCTCCTACAACCACGGCGTCGAGGGCCCGACCCGCGACGTGGCGATTCTGGCCACAAGGCGCAAGGCCATGCGTAATCTGCTCGGCACGCTGCTGTTATCGGCCGGAATTCCGATGCTCACGGCCGGCGACGAATTCGGTCGCAGCCAGCGCGGCAACAATAACGCCTACTGCCAGGACAGCGAGCTGACCTGGCTCAACTGGGACTTCGACGATTGGCAGCAGGACCTGCACCGAGTCACCCGGCGGCTGCTGCAGCTGCGCCGGGAGAACCCGGCATTACGGCCGGTACACTTCGGCCGGTTCGGCGAGACCACCCCGAGTGCCAGCCAACTGGACTGGTACAACATCGCCGGTGACGCGCTGCAGGGTGACGCCTGGAATTCCCCCACCGAACGCACCCTGCAGTACATGGCGGCGTCCACACCGGAGCACGAAGCCTTCAACCGCATCCTGCTCGTGGTGAACGCGCGCGAGCAGGATGAGACCGTCACCCTGCCCAAACACGAGGGAGTGGATGCCTACACGCTGCTCTGGGATTCCAGTCACGACGACCTGCGCGATTCGGTCATCGAGCATGCGCCGGGCGCTCGCCTGTTCGTGCCGGGGGCCTCGATGCAGCTGATGCGGGCGCACGGAGCGTTCGTTCCGCGCAGCACCGCGCGTCCCTGACCGACCAGCATGAGCCGGCCAGCATGAGCCGGCCAGCATGAGCCGGCCAGCATGAGCCGGCCAGCGTGAGCCGGCCAACGTGAACCGGTGGGCCGGCCGCAACCGCTAGTTCGCGACGGCGACCAGACCCATCTCGGCCGGGCTAATCAGCAGCGCGTTCTTGGGCACGACCCGAACGGTGTAGCCGAAGGCTCCGGCCCGGTCGAGTTCGACCGTTCCGGTGAACAGGGTCGCTCCGCCGGCCGGTGCTTTCTTCAGCGAAGCCGGAGCGAGCGCCTGAATCGCGACATCGCGCAGTTCGTCGGTACCGAGGCTCTTGCCGTAGACGACTTCGACGGTCACATCGTCGGCGGACAGCCCGTTCAGCTGCACGTGCGCCCGCAGGTGCAGGTCGTCGCCCACTTCGGGCACCGAGGAGACCCCGCCGGATTCGACGTGGGTCACGGCAACCTGGGGCCAGGCGGAGACGATCTTGCCCTTCCAGGCAGCCAGTTCGCGGGCGGCCCGGTAGTTGTTGGCCGACATCAGCGCCTCAAAATGACCGGCCGGACGGTACAGTCGCTCCACGTACTCGCTCACCATCCGATCCGCCGACAGCTGCGGTGACAGCGTCGAAAGCGTGTGCCGAATGTTGGAGACCCAGCGTTCGGGCACGTCGTCGGCGTTACGCTCGTAGAACATCGGCGCGACCTGGTGCTCGATCAGCTCGTAGAGCGCTTCGGCCTCGAGCCGGTCACGTTCAGCGGAATCACCGGCGGAATCGGCCGAGGGAATCGCCCAGCCGTTCTTGCCGTCGTAATATTCCGGCCACCAACCGTCAAGGATCGACAGGTTGAGCGCGCCGTTCAGCGCAGCCTTCATGCCGCTCGTGCCGCAGGCTTCGAGCGGGCGGAGCGGATTGTTGAGCCAGACATCCGTTCCCGGATACATCAACTGGGCCATCGCAATGTTGTAGTCCGGCAGAAATGCGATGCGGCTGCGCAGCGCCGGGTCGGCGGCGAACTGCACGATCTTCTGGATCAGCCGTTTGCCTTCCTCATCGGCGGGGTGCGATTTGCCGGCAATCACGATCTGAATCGGATGCTCCGGGTGCAGTAGCAGGGCACGCAAGCGCGCGGGGTCGTGCATCATCAGGGTCAGGCGCTTGTAGGTGGGCACGCGGCGGGCGAATCCGATGGTCAGCACGTTCGGGTCGAAGACCCGGCCGATCCAGGCCGGAGCGATGCCCCCCGGGTTCTGGTCGCGCCAGGCGTTCAGCAAGCGGCGGCGGGCATCCTCGACGAACTGTAGGCGCATCTGACCGCGCACGGACCAGAGATCCTGGTCCGAGACCTCACCGGAGGCCCAGTTGGCCGTTGACGTGTCACTGGTGCCGAGTTTATTCAGCGCGAGGCTCTTGAGCGCCGGGTCGGTCCAGCTCGGGGCGTGCACGCCGTTCGTGATCGACGTGATCGGGACATCCGCTGAATCAAAACCGGGCCAGAGGCCGTTGAACATGCGGCGGCTAACCTCCCCGTGCAGGGTCGACACGCCGTTGGCGTGCTGGCCCAAGCGCAGGCCCATAATGGCCATGTTGAACACGTCGGAGGAACCGCCGGCGTAGCTTTCGGCCCCGAGAGCGAGCAGGTCCTCCACGTCGACGCCGGGCAGCAGGTCGGTGCCGAAATAGCGGCGAACCAGGGAGCGTTCAAACCGATCGATGCCGGCGGCGACCGGGGTATGGGTGGTGAAGACGGTTCCGGCGCGGGCCACCTGCAGGGCTTCCTGAAAGCTCAAGCCCTCGCCGATCAGGCTCGAAATGCGCTCCAGACCGAGAAACCCGGCGTGGCCCTCATTGGTGTGGAACACTTCGGGTTCGGGCAAACCGTGCAGCGAGCTCCACAGTTTGACGGCGCGTGCGCCGCCGATGCCGAGCAGCAGCTCCTGCAACAGGCGGTGTTCGCCGCCGCCGCCGTAGAGCCGGTCGGTGACCAGGCGCAGGTCGTCGGCGTTTTCGGGAATGTCGGCGTCGAGCAGCAGCAGGCGCACCCGACCGACCTTGGCCTGCCAGACCCGGGCATGCAGGGTTCGGTCATCCGGCAGGGCGAGCGAGACCTGCACTGCAGAGCCGTCGGCTCGGCGCAACACGGAGAGCGGCAGCCCGTCGGGGTCGAGCAGCGGGTAGCTTTCCATCTGCCAGCCGTCCGGCGAGATGGACTGGCTGAAGTAGCCGGCGCGGTAGAACAAGCCAACGCCGACGAGTGGCAGGCCGAGGTCGGAAGCGCTCTTGAGGTGGTCGCCGGCCAGAATGCCCAGGCCGCCGGAGTACTGCGGCAGCGCGGCGGCGATACCGAATTCCGGTGAGAAATACGCTATCGCGGCGGGCTTCTCGCCGTCGAGGCTCTGATACCAGCGCGGCTGCTCCAGATAGTCGCGCAGGGCGTCTCGGGCGGAGTTGACCTCGGCCACATAATCGTGGTTCTGGGCGAGATCGTCGAGACGGTGCGGGTCGACGGCGCCGAGCAGGGCGACCGGGTCGGTGCCGATCTCGCGCCAGAGCTCGGGGGCGATGCGCTCGAACAGCTGGCGGGTGGGCTCGTGCCACGACCAGCGAAGATTGCCGGCAAGCTCCTCCAGCGCCGAGAGGGGCGCGGGGAGGACGGCACGGACGGTAAATTTGCGGATCGCCTTCACGAGGTCAACCTTAGGGGTGCCAGATGGCGAACACGTAACGCCGAATGTTCGCGTCCCGCGGGCGAGGGTGGCGCGAGGCGAGCATGATTGCCACGCTTTCACGCTACGGTCATTCTGTGGCCAAGACAGCAGCAAAAAAGACGACCCTGCCGACAGCATCGAGCAGCGCCACGGCCGGTGCGTCTCCACAAGAGGCTAGCGGTGCCTCCGGCGCAGCCATTGGCCGTATCCCCGTTCTCGATCTCTCGCCTCAGCTGACCGACAACCAATGGCCGGCCCGCGCCTTCGCCGGCGAGGTCGTCCCATTTGGGGCGACCGCTTTTCGTGAGGGCCACGACCTGATCGGCGTCGACCTGCAGCTCACGGCGCCCGACGGCAGCGAAACCCGGCATCCCATGCTGCTGCAGGGCGAGGGGACCGACCGCTACGGCGTGCAGGTGCTCCTCGGCGTCGCCGGCCACTGGAGGTATCGGGTGCGTGCTTATGCCGACGAGTTCGCCACCTGGGAACACAACGCGCAGATCAAGGTTCCGGCCGGCATCGACGTGGAACTCATGTTCAGCATCGGCGGCGCGCTGCTGCAGCAGGCCGCCATCGACCAGAATCGCCCGCTCGCGGCCCGCCGCCTGTTTCAGGCCGCAGCGACCGCCCTCGCCGACACCAGCAAGCCGGCCGCTGCACGACTACTCGCGATCGCGGATGCCGCGCTGCGGCAAGCCATCGCCGCTCACCCCCTCGCCGGGCTGGCTTCGCTCTCGGCCGAACGCACCATCATCGTCGAACGTGCCAGGGCTGGGGTGGGCTCGTGGTACGAGTTCTTCCCGCGCTCGGAGGGCGCCGTTCGGCAAAAAGATGGCAGCTGGAAGAGCGGAACGTTCCCCACCGCCGCGAAACGCCTGCCCGCCGTCGCGGCGATGGGGTTCAACGTGCTGTATCTGCCGCCGATCCACCCGATCGGGCAGGCCTTCCGCAAGGGTCCAAACAACTCACTCACAGTCGCCCCCGGTGATCCTGGCTCGCCGTGGGCGATCGGCTCGGCCGACGGCGGCCACGATGCCATCCACCCCGACCTCGGCACCGTCGCCGATTTCAAGTCCTTTCTGAAAAAAGCGGCGGACCTCGGCATTGAGATCGCCCTCGACTTTGCCCTGCAGGCCTCCCCCGACCACCCCTGGGTGCAGCAGCACCCGGAGTGGTTCACGACCCTGCCCGACGGCTCCATCGCCTACGCCGAGAACCCGCCGAAAAAATACCAGGACATCTACCCGATCAATTTCGACAACGATCCGGCCGGCATCCGGCTCGAGGCGTTGCGCCTGCTCCGCTACTGGATCAGCCTCGACGTGCGCATCTTTCGGGTCGATAACCCCCACACCAAGCCGCTGGACTTCTGGGAGTGGCTGATCGCCGAAGTCAATCAGACCGACCCCGACGTGGTGTTCCTGGCCGAGGCGTTCACCCGCCCGGCGCTCATGCAGGCGCTCGGCAAGGTCGGCTTCCAGCAGTCGTACACCTACTTCACCTGGCGCAACACGAAGACTGAGCTCGAGGAATTCTTCGATGGCCTCGCCAACGACACGGCCGATTTTCTGCGCCCCAACCTGTTTGTGAACACGCCGGATATTCTCACCGAGTATCTGCAGTTCGGCGGCCCGGCCGCGTTCAAGATTCGCGCGGCCCTCGCCGCTACGGCAGCGCCTAGCTGGGGCGTCTACGCGGGTTTCGACCTGTTCGAAAACGTCGCCCGGCCCGGCGCCGAAGAGAGCATCGACAACGAGAAGTACGAGTATCGGCCGCGCGACTGGAGCAAGGCCGAGGAACTCGGCAAGTCCCTCGCGCCCTACCTCACCCTGCTCAACCGCATTCGGGCCGAGCATCCGGCGCTGGCGCAACTGCGCAACCTCGACATCCACGCCAGTGACGACGACTCGATTCTGGTCTACAGCAAGTACCTCGACGCCGCGTTCACCGGCACCGGCCAAGCGGATGCTCTCATCATCGTCGCCAACGTCGACCCGCACTCCGTGCGCGAAACGATCGTGCACCTCGACGTCACCCGGTTCGGCATTGTCCGCGGTGACAACTTCGACGTGCACGATCTAGTCTCCGGAGCCACCTGGACCTGGGCGGCCGACAACTTCGTGCGACTCGACGCCTTCACAGAGCCGGTGCATATTCTGCACGTCACACCGCACACTTCGGGCCCAGCATGAGCGGTCACAAAGAAAAAGACAAGAAACACAAGAAACACCAGAAGCACGAGTCCACGGATGCGAAGGGTCAGGCAAAGAAAATCGACGGCAAGAAGGCACAGTCCCCGAAATCCGGACCCAGCACAGTCCAGAAGAACTCGGCCCCGATCGAACCCGCGACCATACCCGAGCACGTGCTCGAGGCCGTCGCCGCCGGCCGGTACTACAACCCGCACGAAATCCTCGGCCAGCACCTCGCCCACCAGACCGGCGTGTCCGACCCGCGCGTCTCCATCCGGGCGCTGCGTCCACTCGCCACCGAGGTGTTCGCGATTCTCGCCAACGGGTCGCACGTTGAGCTGGCCCACCTCGCGCACGGCATCTGGCAGGGCGAAAGCACCGTCGGGCTCAGCGACTATACGATCGAAGCCCGTTATGAGTCGGCGCCACCGTGGATCTGCGACGACCCCTACCGCTTCATTCCGACCCTCGGCGAACTCGACCTGCACCTGATCGGCGAGGGCCGCCACGAACGCCTATGGGACGTGCTGGGAGCACACCACCGTCAGCACCAGGGCGTCACGGCCAGTTCGACCGGTACCTCGTTTGCCGTCTGGGCGCCGCACGCGCAGGCCGCGCGGGTCATCGGTGACTTCAACGGGTGGAGCGGCTCTACCCACGCCATGCGCAACATGGGCAGCACCGGCGTGTGGGAACTGTTCATTCCGGGCCTGGCGCTCGGCACCAACTACAAGTTCCAGCTGCTCACGCAGTCCGGCGCCTGGATCGATAAGGCCGACCCGATGGCCCGCCTCGCCGAAGTTCCACCGCAGACGGCGTCGGTCGTTACCGCGTCGAACTACGAATGGGCGGATACCGAATGGCTCGCCAACCGTAGCGCCACCGATCCGCACAACCAGGCCATGAGCATCTACGAGATGCACGTGGGCTCCTGGCGACCCGGGCTCGGTTACCGGGAACTCGCCGACGAGCTGGTCGGGTACCTGAACGAACTCAGCTTCACGCACGTGGAATTCATGCCCCTGGCTGAGCATCCGTTTGGCGGATCGTGGGGCTATCAGGTCAGCGGCTATTACGCGCCGACCAGCCGGTTCGGCTCGCCAGACGACCTGCGCTACCTGATCGATCGGCTGCACCAGGCCGGCATCGGCGTGATCATGGACTGGGTGCCCGGCCACTTTCCCAAAGACGACTTCGCCCTCGCCCGCTTCGACGGTCAGGCCCTGTATGAGCACCCGGACCCGCGCCGCGGTGAACAGCTGGACTGGGGAACGTACATCTTCGACTTCGGTCAGATGCAGGTGCGCAACTTCCTCGTCGCCAATGCCCTGTACTGGCTCGAGGAATTCCATATTGATGCCCTGCGCGTCGACGCGGTCGCCTCGATGCTCTACCTCGACTATTCGCGCGAAGACGGCCAGTGGGAGCCGAACCAGTATGGCGGCAACGAGAACCTCGAGGCGATCAGCCTGCTGCAGGAGATCACCGCGACCGCTTACAAACGCAACCCCGGCACCATCATGATCGCTGAGGAATCCACCAACTGGGGCGGGGTCACGGCGCCGACCAGCGGCGGCGGGCTCGGCTTCGGGTTCAAGTGGAACATGGGCTGGATGCACGACTCGCTCGAGTATATGCAGGTCGACCCGATGTACCGCTCGTACCACCACAACGACATCACGTTCTCGTTCATCTACGCGTTCAGCGAGAATTTTCTGCTGCCGATCAGCCATGACGAGGTCGTGCACGGCAAGGGCGCCCTGGTGTCGAAGATGCCCGGCGACTCCTGGCAGCAGCTTGCCAACGTGCGCGCCTACCTCTCATTCATGTGGGCGCACCCGGGCAAGCAGCTGTTGTTCATGGGCAGCGAGTTCGGACAACGTTCGGAGTGGAGCGAGGAGCGCGGCCTGGACTGGTGGATGCTCGACCAGCCGGCGCACCGCGGCCTGTTCAACCTGGTCGGTCAGCTCAACCGGGTCTACCGCGACAACGCGAGTCTGTGGAGCCGCGACAACGACCCGGGTGGTTTTGAGCTGCTCGACGGCGGTGCCGCGAGCCAAAACATCGTGTCGTTCCTGCGCTGGGACAACCACGGCGTTCCGGTCGCGTGCTTCTTCAACTTCGCCGGGCAGCCGCACACGGACTACCGGGTGGGGCTGCCATTCGCCGGAGCGTGGGAGGAGATTCTCAACACGGATGCCGGAGACTTCGGTGGTTCCGGGGTGGGTAACCAGGGCAGCGTCGAGGCCTACAACGAGCCCTGGGCCGGTCGCCCCGCCTCCGCAACCCTGACCCTGCCACCCCTGGCCGGTCTTTGGCTGCGCCTCCGCCGCTAACTCCCCGACCTTCCATTGCGGGGGGGGCTGCGCCCAACGACAGCAATCTGACGACGCAGCATTCATTGAGAATCGGTGGTGTTCACCCTGTCCGTCGACCCTAGAACGGTGGGGGCTCGGTGGGGTCGGTGTCCCGCGGGGTGTTCCAGCTGCCGTTCCAGTCGCTATTCCACGGATCGCTGATCGGTTCGGCTGGCGGCAGCGGTGCGGGCGGGGCCGGCTGCGGTGGGGCTGGTGGTTCGGGTGGCGCTGATGCCTGTGGAGCTGCCTGTTGTTGTCGCGGTGGGTTGATGCGGGTGGCGGGGTCGGTGGCGTAGTGTTTGCCGGCGGGGCTGGTCCAGTGGACGGTGCCGTCGGGATCCGCGGTGGCTTTCCAATCGGAGAAGTGCTTCAGGTTGTGGTGGGCGGGCGAGAGGAAGTGGAGGTTGGTGGCGGTGGTGGGGCCGCCGAATTGTTTATCTATGGTGTGGTCAAGGTCAGAGTGGCCGGCGGAGCGGTCGCAGCCGGGGAACCGGCAGGTTCCATCGCGTAGGCGCAGGTATTTCTTCAACGCCAACAGCATCCACGATGCCGTAGGCGTGGAGGAACTCGATGATTTTCCGATAGCCGCTCCCGACTGCCAAGAATTCCCGGTCGGCGATCGGTTGTCCATGGTCGTCAACGATGGCGACGTAGTGCGTGTCTTTGTGGGTATCAACCCCGGCGAAGATGATTCGTGGTGACTCGGCCGCGACGGTGAATTGTGGCGGTTCAAGAATTGCAACTGTCATGACTTCGGTACTCCCGTTTCGTCGTTGAAGGGAAATCACCGTTGGGTCGGGAGGGCAGACAGCACAGAGGTGAGACTGTTGGCCAGGCTCCTATCAAGTCATGTCGCCCCGATCAAGCGGCATTAGCGGCTCTGGTGCGGCGGACAGATCCACTCAAAGACAACCTCGAAAGGAGTCAGTGTAATTTTGAGTCACCCCGCACCAGAGTCACATCCAGTATCTCTGTGTAATCCCACGCCTCCGTCAAGACCTCAGCCTTACTCGCCTGCGCCCACGCGATCACCTTCTCCAGGTAAATCACCCGGTCGACGAACTGCGCCTGGTGCCGCTGGAACGGACTCAGCACATCCGCGGGACTGTCGTCTTCCGAGTCGGGTTGGTCCGGGTCAGCCTCAACCGGGTCAGCCTCGGCACGGTCAGCCTCGCCACGGTCAATGTCGGCAGGGTCAGTGTGACGCTCGTCAGCGGTGCATTCGTCCGTGGTAAATCCGTCCGGGATGAAATCGACCGGGAGAAAATTGTCCGCGAGGTAATTCGTATAGAGGAACTCCTCGCGGAGGTCCTCATCGAAGAGATGCTCGGGCGGCACCGCACCGAACACCTCGGTCAGATCGAGGCCTGCCGGAATGGTCGGGCCGTCAATCAGCTCCGGGCGGCCAGGCACCGGGCTCAGTGCTGCCGGGCTCACCGGTTCCAGGTTGACCGGTTCCGGATCGACCGGGTCGGTGACCTCGTACGGGGCGCAGTCTCCGAGCCCCTCGGCAATTTCAAACCGCCAATCAGCCTGACACTGCGCCCAGAACACCTCGAACTCGGCGCGCTCTTCGGGTGTGGACGGCGGGTAGTCGTGAGCCGCGAAGAACGGATCGACACGGCCCGGCTGGGGAGTATCGCCGCTCTGGCTCATAGAAGAAGTATACCAAAACCATGCGCCAGAGTCGAGAGATTCTCAGATATGTTTGGATTTATGTGCGAATATGCATTCGGGCCGACCACGCGTTGTCGAGACGGCTCAGGCCAGTCCACGGCGGTCTCGGCAAGCTCGACCAACGACAAATGGCCAGGTTCTCCAGACCACTCTGGCCAGTCCACAGCCGTCTCGGCAAGCTCAACCAACGACAAATGGCCGGGTTCTCCAGACCGCTCAGGCCAATCCACAGCGGTCTCGACGGGATCGACCAATGGAAGTCGCCGGGTTTCGCAAGTTGCCATCGTTGATCCCTGGGGGCCTCGATAGGCTCGACCAACGGGGGATGGCCAGGTTTCGCAGGCCACCCGCGTTGGTCAAAGGCGGTTTCGACGCGTCCGACCGGCAGCCGCTCACCTGCTTCGCGCAGCAGATGACCGGCGCCTCCGACTAAAACGTCGGCGGCGGCCGAGGCGGCGGCATCCGTTCGTGCAGCAGTCGCCGCGTTCGTCAGGTCCTTAATCTGAAACAGGTCCCCGAATCCGTGAAACGGCAGGCTTCCGCCTCAGGACGCTAGTAGAGCAGGGCCGTCAGCCGGGACCGAGTCGGCGGGACCCTGGGGTCATCCTGGCCGATGACCTCGAACAGTTCGAGGATGCGCTCGCGAATAGCGTTGCGGCCGGGAGCCGGCTGGGCCGGGAACAGGCTCAGCAGTCGGTCGAAGGCGTCCTCGATGTGCCCACCGGACAGGTCGAGGTCGGCGACCAGCAACTGCGCGTCGAGATCGTCGGGAGAAGACGCGGCACCGTTCCGAATCTGGTCGATCGTTTTGCCCTGCAGGCGGGCCAGCAGGCTGACCTGGGCAAGGCCGGCGACGGCCATGGTGTCATTCGGGTTCTGGGCGATCGCCGTGCGGTATTCGCTCTGCGCGGTGGCATAATCGCCGGCCTCGATCGCGGCATAGGCCTCGACGTGGTGCGGCGGCAGGGGCTCTTCGACGACCTCGGCCGGTTCTCCGTCTGCGGCGGCGGCCGGCGCCTCGGCCGTGCCGGTCACGCCCTGCTGGGCAGCAAGTTCGAGCACGCGGCCGAGCACGTCGCTGATCTGCTCCTCGGCCAGCGGGCCGTTGAACAGCTGTACCGGCTGGCCGGTGATGACGGCCGCGACCGTGGGCACCGACTGGGCCTGAAACGCCTGGGCGAGTTGGGGGTTGGCGTCGATGTCGACGCGGGCCAGTACGAATCGGCCCGCTAGATCGGTGATCAGCTTCTCCAGCACGGTCATCAGCGCCGTGGACGGTTCGCTCCGCGAGGCCCAAAGACCGACGATAACCGGAACGCGCGAAGACAGCTCGAGCAGCTCACCGAAGTTCGCGTCGGTGCCGTCGAGCACGAGGCTCGGCACCGGCACGACACCGGCGGGCACGCCAGCAGCCGCTGGTGCCGCTGCGGCACCGGGTGTTGCGGGCGCTGCCGCCTGGCCACGGTTGACGAGCGAGGAAAGGTCAACCGCTCCGCGCAGGTTGGATCCGGACGGGGGCAGGTTGGTCATGGAAGCTCCGCAGATTGGGTGAGGCCCTGGGCAAAGCCCAGGAGGATGATTTTGTCGCTCGATCCGGCCGTCGGCACGTAGAACAACAGCTGGTCGCTGTAGGTGTTGAGAATGCCCTTGGACGACGACGAGATTCCCGACAGTGCCTTGCTAGCAGCACCGCTCGGGCTGACCGTGGCACCGTCGTTGATCGGTTTGACGATCTCGGTCTCGTTGACGCTGACCGCCACGATGCTGCCCGAGTCGTTGGTGGCCAGGGCGACAGTGCTGCCGTCCCCCGCCGCCGTGCCGAATTCGATCGATGCGGTGGCGGGCAGGGTCGCCTGCCGGTCGGCGCGACTGGCGTCAAACTGGGCGCGGAAGGCATCCACTTCGTCTTCGAACAGGTCGACGGACGGGCTCGCAGCGCCCTGCAGGAGCACATCGGCGTAGGCCGCGGCCAATTCGTTCGGCGGCAAGAGCAGGAGTTTGTTGTCGGGGGCGATCGCCGGCGCCCCGATCAGGGCCGGAGCAACTTCGGGCACCCGCGCAGCCGGCTCAAGCTGGAAGGCGTACTCGATGAGGTAATTCGCCCGCGGTGATTCCTGCTGCAGAATAATTGCGGTCGGTGGAATCTCGGCATCCGTTTCGTTCTGAATCACCGTCATCACCACTCGCGGCCAGGAATTCGTCTGCTGCGGCAGCGTGAAGGTGAGTGGGGCTCCCGGCAAGGCCAGCAGTGGCGGCACTGTCGCGTCGACCGCCCGAATCGCGTAGTTGGCCAGGCGCTGTTCCAGCGCGGGTCCGGTGAACCGGGTCGCGAGAGTGTCCGCGTTGAGGGTCGCATCGGCATCCGCTGTCAGGAGCGAAATCTCGCCCATGATGATTTCAAGCTGCGGGACCGTGACGGCCGGCGGTGCCAGCTCGGCGGCCGCTTCGACCGAGTCGGTAGACACCGGAGTCGGGGTCGGGGTCGCTGTTTCCGTCGTCGTTGCGCTGAAATCCGGCCAGAGATCGGCCGAGCATCCGCTCAGAGCGAGACCGGACACCAAAATCATCGGCAAGATCGCGGTGCGACGGGCAATACCGCGGCGCGACGAGGTGATCTGACTGGCCTTGATGGCCTTCGGCCGGGGTGCGCGCGGCAGCCGCGGCAGGCGCGGTCCGCGCGGAACGTTGCGGCGCGGTCGCCGGGACCGGCGCAGGTGCAACAGGGCCAGCAGGTACAACACGAGTCCGAACAGCAGCAACAGGGCGCCACCGGCAAGCAGCGGGCCGGCCCACGGGGTGGAATTATCCGATGCCCACGACAAACGGATATTCGCGGGCGCCGGTTCGACTCCGTCCGAAGCAACGAGCACCGAGATGCCCTCCGGGAGGGTCTGCGTGGTCGTCAACGAATCCGTGTCGCTGACCTCCTCGAGCCACAGGTCGGAACCGGCCGGATTGACGATCAGGGGCTCGGCAGCATCGGCGGCAACCGGCTCATCCGAGCTGTCGTCGTCCGTGTCGGGTTCGACGGCAGCCGTGACAGTGGAGGTCAGTTCGCCCGTTTTTTCGCTCAGCGCCACGGTGGCGTAGGCGTCATCACCGATCCAGGCGGCCACGTCTTCGGAGCGCCCGTAGGCCAAAAAGATGGGTCCCTCGCCGCGTACGTTGATCGTCTGGCTCCCCGGGGAGGCCGCGAGGGCGCTCGGGTCGATCACGGTGTACAAAGTCTCGCCGGTGGCGGTCGAGGTTAGTGAGCTGAAGGCTGGTTCGAGCAGGATAGTTCGCTGCGCGATGCCGAGCACGATCATCACGGCGGCAAGCACGAATGCCACGATGGCTAGAACAAAACGCACGTATCACCCTTCAGCAATTGAGCTGGTTGGTACTGTTCAGTCACTTTGGCTGAACCACGTGACTGAAAGTCCTCAGACACGATTTTCAACGTTACTCCGTTCGCCTGAAAGGAGCCTAATAGCCGTTCAGCCTCCATTTGGCAGCCGGCGCGTACCGTGCGGGGCACCAACACACTAAAATTGGTCGGGTGCCCCGTAATGCACGATCCATTGAGGGGCCGGGCCCCGCGTGTAAGGAGTACAAGTGTCTGACGACGACGCCGATTTCACCCAGGTCTTTCGTGGCTATGACAAGGATGAGGTCGCCAAGGCTGTTCAATCCCTGCGCCGACAACTCATCCAGGCCAATACCCAAAATGCTGAGGCCGGCCGCGAGGTCAAACGATTGGCCGCCCGCATCGATGACCTCACCGCCGAGATCGAAGAGGTGGGCAGTCCCACGTTCTCCGGTCTGGGCACGAAACTGGAAAACACCCTTCGCGTCGCCGAGGAACAGTCCACCCGCGTCATCGCCCAGGCCGATATCGACGCGGAGAAACTGCGCGCCACGACCAGCGATGAGGTCGAGCAGCTGCGACGGAATTCCACTGAGCAGGCCGAGCGCACCCTTTCCGACGCCGCCGTCAAAGCTCGCCGACTGCTCGACGATGCTCGCATTGAAACGGATGATTTACGCGCACGTACCCAGGACGAGCAGGCGAGGGTCATGCAGGACACTGCCCGGGACGCCTCGCTGATTCGCGGCTCTGTCGCCACCGAGGCGGCCGAGGCCCGAGCCACAGTGAAACGTGAGGTGTCAGCCATCCGCTCTGAAGCGGATCGCGAAGCCGCCGAGGTGCGCGTCGTCGCGCAGCGTGAGGCCACCGAGGCTCGCGAAGAAGCGGCCGGCCTGACGCGCGAAACAGAACTTATTCGCGCCGAAGTAGCGCTGGAACTCGACCAGCAGCGCGCGACGCTCAACCAGGAAACCGACCAGGCCCGCGTAACACTGGCTGCCGAAACCGACCAGGCTCGTGTGGATCTCGCGCGCGACACCGAAGAAGCCCGCCTGAGCCGCGCACACGAAGCCGAGCAGGCACGCACCCTGCTCGCCGCCGAGGTGGAACAGGGCCGCATCGACGTGGCCCGCGAAATCGAGCAGGCCCGCGCAGTCGCCGAGGTCGAAAGCGCGCAGGCCCAGACTGACCTCGCCCGCGACCTCGAGCGCAAGCGCGTCACGGCCGATCGCGAGATCGAGCAGGCACGTGCCGCCCTGGCCGCCGACGTGGAACAGGCCGGCGCCGACCTGACCAGGGACAACCAGCAAGCCCGCCTCGAGGCCGAGGCCGAGGCCGAGCAGGCCCGCATCGACGTACAAACCGAGCTCGCCGCGACCCGGAAGACCGGCCAGCACGAGGCCGCCCAGCTGGCCAGAGAAATCGACCAGGCCCGAGCCGACTTCGATGTCGAGCTGAAAGCCCGCCGCGACGAAGCAGAGCAGGAACACCTCACCTCGCACCAGGAGGCGGTGGCACTGGCGCAGAAATTCCAGACGGATGCCGCCGGGCAGCTCGCCGAGACCACTGAGCGTACGCTCGAACTGCGTACGCTCAACGAGCAGTTGGACGCGGGAGCCCGGGCGGAGGCCAAGGCCAACAAGGACCACGCCGACGAGACTGCCGCACGCATTCTGCACGACGCCCAGACCAGCGCTTCGGCACTCGTCGAGGATGCGACGACACGGTCGCGTGCCCTGGTCGCTGACGCGGAAGATCGCATGGCGCAGATTAGAATTGAGCGCGATGCCGTGGCAGGGTACTTTGAAAGTCTGCGCAGCGTTTTGACCCAGGCAGAACGGGTCGCAGCCGAGTAATTCCCTACTCCTGGAGACGACCCGTGAAAATTCAGAATGCGTTTAGGTTCGGACTCGTCGGCACCCTGGGCGTAGGCCTCGGCTTGTTGATCATCACTTCGGTGATCACCCTGCAGACGATCATCATCTACGTGGGAGCCGCGCTATTCATTGCGCTCGGCCTCGACCCGGCCGTCTCCTGGTTGGAGAAGAAGCGGTTTCCCCGCTGGGCGGCCATTCTGACCGTGGTCGCCGCCGTGCTCGGTGTGCTCACCGGTGTCGTGTTCGCAATCGCTCCGATCATCGTCGACCAGGTCTCCAAGCTGTCCCAGCTCATTCCGGATCTGGTCAAGGCGGTGAACAGTTCAACGTTTCTGAGTGATCTGCAAGAGCAGTTTCCCGGCCTCGACATCACGGGGATCACCAAGACCGTCACCGATTCTCTGGGCGGCAACCTCACCAACATCACGACCACGATCGTTCAGTCGGGCCTCGCGTTTGTCGGTGGCCTGTTCGGTGCCCTCATCATTCTCATTCTCACGCTGTACTTCACCGCCTCCCTCAACAGCATGAAGCGCGCCACCTACCAGCTGGTTCCCGCTTCAAAGCGGGAGCGCTTCACCGATATCAGTGAGCAGATCACCACGGCCGTCGGCCGCTACATCGTGGGACAGGCCGCGCTCGCCTCGGTGAACGGCGTGCTGAGCTTCATCTTTCTCTCGATCATCGGCGCACCGTTCCCGGCGTTGCTCGCCTTCATCGCTTTTCTGCTCTCGCTCGTTCCGCTCGTCGGAACCATCTCGGGTTCGGTCATCATCGTGCTGACCTGTTTGATTCCCGAGATCGGCAGCTCACCCCAGACCGCGCTGGCCGCCGCCATCTACTACCTCATCTATATGCAGGTGGAAGCATACGTTCTCAGTCCAAACATCATGAGCCGCGCCGTGTCGGTTCCGGGCGCTGTCGTGGTGATTGCGGCCCTGGCCGGCGGCAGCCTGCTCGGCATTCTCGGCGCGCTGATCGCCATCCCGGTCGCCGCGTCGGTCATCATGATCGTCAAGCAGGTCGTCATCCCCCGCCAGAACGAGCTCTAGCTGCTACAACCGGCTTAGGACGGGTCGCGCAGGCCGTCCGTCCATTCGATGGGTAGTGGCAGCGCGGCGGGGTTAACGGTGGCGACGATCTCGGTGAGAACCCGCCGGGTCAGGTTTTCGCCGACCCAGAGGTGTTTGCCGCCCTCGACGGCGACGAACCGAAGGCTGGGCACACTCGCGAACCGCAAGCGAGCGGCATCCGGTCGCAGGTAATCGTCGAATTCGGGAATGACCGCGACCAGCTGCCGCTCATTCCCGGCCCACGCGGCCAGTTCGGCCTTCGTCGTGCGGTGCAGCGGCGGTGACAGCAGAATGGCACCGCGGATCGGGTGCTCCAGCCCGTACTTGAGGGCGAGCTCAGTGCCGAAGGACCAGCCGACCAGCCACGGATTGGGCAGCTGGCGTTCGGCGACGAAGGCCATCGCCGCGGCCACGTCGGCGCGTTCGGTGATGCCCTCCCCGAAGTCACCGCCACTGGTGCCGCGCGGCGACGAGGTCCCGCGGGTGTTGAAGCGCAGTACGGCCAGATCGGCCATCGCCGGCAGGCGGTTGGCCGCCTTGCGCAGAATGTGCGAGTCCATGAATCCACCGGCCGTGGGCAGCGGATGCAGCGTCACGAGCGTCGCCACCGGCGTACGCCCGATCGGGGTCGCCAACTCCCCCACCAGGGTGAGGCCATCGCTGGTTTTCAGTTCAATGTGCTCGATGCTGGCGGGCAGTTCGATGCCGCCACGAATGCCGACCGGCAGGGTCACGGACGTCTCCTCGATCATTTGATTCTCCAACAGTGAGTGTGCCAGTGCCGCCGGTTGGCCAGGTCGGCCGCATCGCCGAGCACTCCGTCGCCGCGCCAGGCGACCATGTGCGCCGTACCGGGCACGATGTCGAGGGTGCAGCCGGGACACAGATAGGTCTTCGCGGCCTGCATGGCCGGCACCGGTTGAACGTGCCACAGTCCGTCGCGGCGCACCTCACTGCGGCGCCAACCCGCCAGCAGGTCGTTCAGGTCAGCGCCTTCGCCATCGTCTCGCGGAGCGCTCTTGCGGCCTCGGGGTCGATTGCTGCGCGCCATCACAACAGTCTAGGTTGCTGCCCGACGACGCCGTAAATCAGAAGGGTAAGCGCTAATACCAGCCGGAAGCCTGGGACTTGGCCCAGGCACCGCACGGGGTGCCGTAGCGGCCGGTGATATAACTGAGGCCCCACTCGATCTGGGTTCCGGCGTTGGTCGCCCAGTCGTCACCGGCCGTGGCCATTTTGGAGCCGGGAAGCGCCTGCGGGATGCCGTAGGCTCCACTCGAACTGTTCTCGGCGTTCACACGCCAGCCTGATTCCTTCTGCCACAGCGAGACCAGGCAGTTGTACTGGTCTTCGCCCCAGCCGCGACCCGCGACAGCATCGTAGGCGTAAGCCTGAGCCGAGCCGGGATCCGGCACAGCGGCAGACGGGGCGGTGACGCTTCGCTTCTTTTCCACGGCGACGACCACCGGAACTGGTTTGGGCTTCTCGGTGACGGTGAAGCCGTCGCGAGTGGTGGTATTCGTGTAGCTGCCGGCCACGAGCACGGCCTGGGCCGGCCCCTCGTCGGTGGTGCTGCCGGCGAGTTGAAAGTAGGGGGATGCAGTGGCACCCGAGTAGGGATCGACGACGGTCACGAGCACGAACGCGAAGGCGGCGGTGAATCCGAACAGAAAGTGAGACGGCTTGGCCCGACGCCGAGTTCGACGAACCGGCGGCCGCGCCTTGGCCGGGACGGATTCGATTCGTTGCAGATGCCTACCCATTACTAGATGACCCTAGCCCACATCTTTGGTAACGGCCAGATAACGGTCACCAAATCAACGTACCGCCAGCATCACGTCGACGACGCTGTCGAGCACCAGATCGACCTGGCCTTCGCGGTATCCGCCCCGTTCAGGGCGAAAAACGGCGGTTCGTACTTCGTCGACGGTAAGCTCACGACCGTCCAGAAAATACTTCACCAGTTTGTTTGCGAACCGATCGACATCGACCCGTTTGTAGCCGACCGCGAGCACACTGGTACGGGTGAATCGATGCCCGGGCGCACGGCTGAGGCGGGCAACAAGTACCGTGGCCGCATTCTCGGCGCCGACCGTCCAGGCCTGCTCTCCCCCGGTGCGCGAGGCGTGATCGCGTTCCCGGGCGGCAAAGGCGTCCTCGAGTCGCTCCAGTGCGGCGTCGACATGTTCCGGCGAATATCCGCCCTTGTGCATGGCGAAGGCGGTGTGTCGAATGGCTTCGGCTGTCAAGGTCGCGCCGGTTCGCTCGGCCTCCGCGGCTGCCTTGTCCGCGACGATGGTGTGGATGGCCTCGGTCCCCTTCGCGCCGGTGTCGGCATCCGTTTCACTGTCGGTCAGGTCGTGCCGATCGTAGGCGCGTCGGGCCGCGGCCAGAAAAGTATCGACCTGACTCACGTTGTAGCCGAGAGTTTTCTTGGCCACTCGGGGAAATATGGTGCTCATAGCCTCATTGTCTCGGTTGTGCTGACGGGGAGCGAATCGGTTCGGCTCACGCAAAGACCAGGTAGAGGGCGTAGGCCGCGGCGGCCGACGGGAGGATCGAGTCCAGCCGGTCCAGAAAACCGCCGTGCCCGGGCAGCCAGGAGCTCATGTCCTTGATCCCGAGGTCGCGTTTGATCAGCGATTCGGCCAGATCGCCGAACGTCGCCGTGAGCAGAATCACGAGGCCGAAGACCAGGCCGAACCACCACTCCTGATCCAGCATGAAGATGGACAGCAGAACGCCGGCGATCATGCAGATCAGGCCGGCACCGATAAAGCCTTCCCAGGTTTTCTTGGGGCTGATCGAGGGTGCCATCGGATGCTTGCCAAAATTGAGCCCGCTGACGTAGGCCCCGGTATCGGCGGAAATAACCAGGATCAGGAAGGCGAGCGCCCACCACTGCCCCTCGGGCTGGGCGACGAGTAGCACGGCGAAGCTCGCCAGGAACACGACATAGACCTGAATCAGGATGCCGCCGCCCACGTCGCCGACAATAGACCGGGCCGGGGCGCGATGGGACGGAATCACCAGAAGCGCCAGCCGCCACAGGGCGATCAGCACGATCCCGCCGAGCATCACGAGCCACTGGCCGGTCGCCTCGCCGTAGAACGCGGCCGGGACGATCGCGACGGCAGAGATGAGGACCGGGATGCGCGGAACATTACGTCCCGCGTGCCGCAGCGCCTGGGCCAGCTCGAAGGCACAGAAGGCGACGATCACGACCGCGAAGATCATGAACAGTTGCTTAACGATGATGAGGCTGACCAGCATCGAACCGCCGAGCACGAGCCCGATCAGTATCGCGAGAATGAGGTTGCGCCCGGTACGGGCTTCAATGCGCTCGTTGGTGGCATCGAGCTGGGCACGCGTCGCCTGCACCTGCCGCTCGAAATCAGCCTTGGTAGTTTGCACCTGACGTTCAAAATCGGCCCGCGTCGTCTTCACTTGCGCCCGAAACTCGGCACGACTGACACCGTGACCGCGCTTGGGCGGCTGGTCGTTCCCGGGTTTCTCGGTCATCTGAAGGCTCCCTAGATCTCGAGGAGTTCGGCTTCCTTGCGCTTGAACGCGTCATCAATGCCGTCCACGTGGCTCTTGGTGATCAGCTCCAGCTCTTTCTCGGCCCGACCGACCTCGTCGTCGCCGACCTCGCTCTTGAGCGCGTCGAGCTCATCCTTGGCCTTGCGACGGATGTTTCGCACCGAGATGCGGGCATCCTCTGCCTTGGCCTTGACGATTTTCACGAATTCCTTGCGGCGTTCCGTGGTGAGCTCTGGGAGGGTCGCGCGAATGGTGGTGCCGTCGTTGCCGACGTTGGCGCCCAGGTTCGGAGTGTCGCGAATGGCGATCTCGATGTCGCGCAGGGCCGCCTTGTCGTACGGGCCGATCAGCATGGTGCGGGCTTCCTGGTTCTGCAGGGAAGCGAGCTGCTCCAGCGGGGTCATGGTGCCGTAGTAGCTCACCAGGATTTTCGCGAACATCTGCGGGTTGGCACGTCCAGTGCGCACGGTTCCAAAATCATCTTTGGCGGCCTCGAGGGCCCGATTCATGCGCGCAGTGGCGTCGGAAAGAACATCCGCGATCACGGTGACTCCTTTATTGGTGGTGGAATAATTCTAGTTGGAGACGCGCGTGCCCAGATCGGTGCCCAGAATGGCGGCGGTGACGTTGCCTTCCGGGGCCATGCCGAAGACCTGCATCGGCATGTGGTTGTCCATGCACAGGCTGAAAGCGGTGGAGTCGACCACCTTGAGCCCGCGCTGCAGCGCCTCGAGGTAGGTGATGTGGTGGATCTTCTGCGCATCGGGGTTGGTGCGAGGGTCGTCGGAATAGACGCCGTCGACACCGTTTTTTGCCACGAGCACAACGTCAGCATCGATTTCGAGGGCGCGCTGGGCAGCGACGGTGTCGGTGGAAAAGTAGGGCAGTCCGGCGCCGGCACCGAAGATGACGACGCGGCCCTTCTCGAGGTGACGCTCGGCGCGGCGCGGAATATACAGCTCGGCGACCTGGGTCATCGAGATCGCGGACTGCACCCGGGTTTCAGCGCCGGCCTGCTCCAGGAAGTCCTGCAGGGCCAGAGCGTTCATGACTGTGCCGAGCATGCCCATATAGTCGGCGCGGCCACGGTCCATGCCGCGCTGGGAGAGCTCTGCGCCGCGGAAGAAGTTGCCGCCGCCGACGACGATGGCGACCTCGACCTGCTTGGCGCCCTCGGCGATTTCACGGGCCAGCGAGCTGACGACATCCGGGTTGACTCCGACGGCGCCGCCGCCAAAAGCCTCACCCGACAATTTCAGAAGCACTCGTCGTTTCTTGACGATAGCGGTGGGCCTGACCGGTACAGAAAAAGTACTGGCCGGGCTGTTATGGGTGTGCGTGCTGGCCGTGTCAGTCATGGCGTGCGGGGCCTTCCGAAGTGGGGTGTTACCAAACTACCAAGAGCGTGCGCGTACCCCAGGGGGCACACACAAAAACGGAGGCCGGATTGCTTTCGCAATCCGACCTCCGTCATTCGTTGTTAGGCGCCGACCTTGAACCGGGCGAAGCCCGACACGGTCAGTTTTGCATCGTCGAGGACCTTCGCAACGGACACCTTGTTGTCCTTGGCGTAGTCCTGTTCGAGCAGGGCGACCTGCTTGAGGTACGCCTTAACGCGTCCCTCAACGATCTTGGGCAGTGCCGCTTCCGGCTTGCCCTCGTTCTTCGAGATCTCGGTGACGATCTTGCGCTCGGTCTCCACCAGGTCAGCAGGAACATCGCTGGCCGCGAGGTACTCGGGGTTGGCGAACGAGATGTGCTGGGCGACGCTGCGAGCGGTCTCCACGTCGGCTCCAGAGAAGCCGAGAACAACGCCGACCTGCGGGGGCAGGTCCTTGCTGGTCTTGTGCAGGTAAATCGAGAACGATTCGCCGGTGACGGCGGCAACACGGCGAAGTTCGAACTTCTCGCCGATGATGGCCGCTTCGCCGTCGATGAGCTCGGCAACGGTCTGGGTGCCGGCCGTTGCGGCCAGTCCAGCCTCAACCGTCGTCGCGCCAGCGGCGGCGATCGCGTCGAGCACCTTGTCGGCCAGAACGACGAACTTGTCACCCTTGGCGACGAAGTCGGTCTCGCAGGCGAGTTCGATCATGTACGCGGTCGTGCCGATTTCCTTGGCAGCGACGAGTCCCTCAGAGGTGGAACGGTCAGCGCGCTTGGCGTTGCCCTTTGCACCCTTGAGACGCAGGATCTCGATGGCCTTGTCCATGTCGCCGTCGGCTTCAACGAGGGCGTTCTTGGTGTCGACCATTCCGGTGCCGAGGTTCTCGCGGAGAGCCTTGACGTTTTCGAGTGTGAAGTTTGCCATACCGGGTTCCTTACTTGGTCTCTTCGGCGGCAACGGTCGGCTCATCGGCGACGGCAGCCAGTACGGCGGCAACGTCGGAGTCGGCGACAGCGTCGGCGATGGTGACGGAGGGCTCTGCAACGACGGCCTCGTCGGCGACGACGGTAGCGTCGGCAACCTTCTCGGTCTCGGCAGAGGACTGCGCGGGGGTGGTTTCGGCGTCGGAGGCCTGAAGCAGTTCAGCTTCCCACGCGGCGAGGGGCTCAACTTCAGCCTCCGGCTTGGCGTGGCGCTGGATCAGGCCCTCGGCTGCTGCGTCCGCGATGATGCGGGTCAGCAGGCCAACGGAGCGGATGGCGTCGTCGTTGCCCGGGATCGGGTACTGCACGTCGTCGGGGTCGCAGTTGGTGTCGAGGATGGCGATGACGGGGATGCCGAGCTTGCGCGCCTCGTCAATAGCGAGGTGTTCCTTGTTGGTGTCAACAACCCACAGCGCAGACGGGGTCTTCGTGAGGTTGCGGATTCCGCCGAGGCTCTTGTGCAGCTTGACGAGTTCGCGCTTCTTGATGAGCATTTCCTTCTTCGTGAAACCGCTCTTGGCGGTGTCTTCGAAGTCGAGCTCTTCGAGTTCTTTCATGCGGGCCAGACGCTTGGAAACGGTCTGGAAGTTGGTGAGGAGTCCACCGAGCCAGCGCTGGTTGACGTAGGGCTGGCCTACGCGCTGCGCCTGCTCTGAAATGGATTCCTGGGCCTGTTTCTTGGTGCCAACGAAGAGGATGGTGCCGCCGTGGGCAACCGTCTCCTTGACGAAGTCATAGGCCTTGTCAACGAACCCGAGCGACTGCTGCAGGTCGATGATGTAGATGCCGGAACGCTCGGTGAAGATGAAGCGCTTCATCTTCGGGTTCCAACGGCGGGTCTGGTGCCCGAAGTGCACGCCGCTGTCAAGCAGCTGGCGAATGGTTACGACGGCCATGTGCCGTACTCCTGTTCTGATGCGCGTTCGCACGCACACCAATCGGTTTGTGCGATGATCGGTCGATCATCACTCCTGGTACCCGGCACATGTCCGCCCTGTACCTGCAAGATTCGCTGTGCATGAATCTGGCTGTACGGGACCGATTGGACATGGCGGCCAAATGGGCACGCGTAGTCAGCGCACGAAGCGCTGCTGTGGATAGCGTATCACCGTCGGCCGGGTGGTCGAGACCGGACCGTAGGAAAACAGCTCCTCCACCGCAGCGGTCCTTATGTCCTCTGCACGAATGCGCCCACGAGCTGTTCGCCCGAGGCGCCACCCGACCAGGCTGGCCCCATGCATACGTTACGCAATCTCGCGATTCGCCGCCTGGCGGCATCCGCTGTGATGCTGCTCATTCTCCTCGGGAGTCCGTTTGCCACGGCGAGCGCGGTTCCCCCGGCGGTCGTGACGCCGGGAGTGGATGGCTGGCGCTGGCCGCTCCCGGAGCCGCACCGGGTGATCGTCCCGTTCATTGCGCCGGTCATGCCCTATGCTGCCGGTCATCGCGGCATCGACCTGACGGCGCAGACCGGCGATACCGTGCTGGCTCCGCACGACGGCGTCGTATCATTCGCCGGCGTGGTCGTTGATCGACCGGTGCTCTCCATCACCCAGGTCGGTGATCTGATCACAACGGTGGAGCCGGTGCTGGCGCTCGTGGCCGAGGGCGACCGGGTGCAGGCCGGGCAGCAGATCGGAACTGTGGCGACGGGCGGTCATTGCCCGCCGGGCTGCCTGCACCTGGGGGTACGCCTGCACGGGAACTACGTGTCGCCGCTGCTCTATCTCGGCGGCTTGCAGCGGGCCGTGTTACTTCCGGCCGGCCCGTGACGGTGCGCCGTACTGGCAGGTCAGCGCGACGTCGAAACGAGGAACCAACGCTGGCGGTCAGGCGCGGGGGTGTGCCAGTCCGTAGCTGGCCTTGAGCCGTTCGGCGGAGACGTGCGTGTAGATCTGGGTGGTGCCGAGGCTGACGTGTCCGAGCAGCTCCTGCACGGCCCGCAGGTCGGCGCCGCCGTCGAGAAGGTGGGTGGCCGCGGTGTGGCGCAAGGCGTGGGGACCCGCCGGACCGGTTCCGGGAACCTCGGCGAGCAGGGTGGCAACCAGTCGGTAGACCCCGCGTGTGCCCAGACGCTGACCCTGGCGGCCAAGAAACAACGCGGTGGTGCCGGGTGCTGTGGCGCCGGGCGCTGACGTCGGGCCCGAGCTCGACGCGTGTTCCACGAGCGAGCGGCGGGCCTGGCCGAGGTAGTGCACGATCGCACGCTGCGCCGGCACGCCGAACGGCACCACGCGCTCCTTGGAGCCCTTGCCCGTGACCCGCACGGTCAGCCGGTCGAGGTCGACGTCGGCGACGTCGAGTCCGACGAGTTCGGAAACACGCAGGGCCGAAGCGTAGAGCAGTTCGACGATCGCCAGATCACGCGCGGCCAGATCACGCACGGCAGGTTCGCGATCGATGCGGGTCCCGGACTCGGCGCCATCTGGCCTACCGCCGGCCTCCACTTCCCCGTGCGCGCGGGTCGTGAGCAGTTCAAGCAACTCGTTCATCTGGGTGTGGGTGATCACGCGGGGAAGCGTGTGGCCAGGCTTCGGCGAGCGCAGGCGAGCGGCCGGATCCACGCTGTCGTCGCGGGCCCGCGCCAGCCAGGCGGTGAAGCTGCGCGCCGACGCCGACCGACGGGCGAGCGTCGCGCGGGCGAGGCCGGCCTGGGTACCCACCCACAGCCATTCCCGGAGCAGCTCCAGGGTCAGATCAGCGGATGCCGCGCTACCACGTTCCGCAGCAAACGCGGCCAGCTGCGCCAGATCGGTGCGGTACGCCCGAACGGTGTGCGCCGAGTAGCCACGCTCCGCGCTCAGGTATCGCAGAAACGCGTCGATGTCGTCGGTCAGGGGCACGGATTCAGTTTCGTCTCGGCAGCGAGCGTGCCGCGCGCGACCCGCGGCACGGGGGCAGAATTGGCGGGCCGAACGGCACCCGTTCGTGGTCGAGTTGGTCTGCTGGCGCTGGGACACTTCGCGTGATCATTGTTGGCGGGAAAAGGCTTCGAGTCGGGCTTCGGGTGACAGGATGGCCAGTCGATCGACATAGTCGGCCGGAAAATGGGTGGCCGTATCGAAGGCGCCGATCGGTACCTGCGAGTGCGTGATCTGGTCGGCGTAGACGTGCAGCAGGTTGACGGTGCGGCCGCCTTTGACGCCGGTCAGTTCACGCTCGGGAGCGCTGAGATCCATCGTGTAGCAGGTGGCCGCGGCCACGGAGACTGGAATTCCGGCGAACAGGCCCTGGGTCGCATAGTGCAGGTGACCACCGAGAATCGCGCGTACGTCGCTGCCGTCCAGCACCGCCGCCAAGCGCGGCTGTTCCTGCAGTTCGAGCAGGCTCATCAACGGCAGCGGGGTGGGAATCGGCGGGTGGTGCAGCGCCAGAATGGAGCCGTGACGGGCGGGCGTGCTGAGCACCGTGCGCAGCCACTCCAGCTGCGCGTCGGTCACCTCACCGTGGTGATAGCCCGGAACGCTGGTGTCGAGGGCAATGATTCGCAGGCCGTCGAGGTCGTGCACCTGGTCGACGGGGTCCTGGTCGACGGGGTCCTGGTCGACGCGGCCTTGGTCGACAGTGCCTTGATCAGCTGCGCGCGCCGCTTCGCCCGGCTGATCCTGCCCGAGTAGGACGCTCCGAAAAGCGGCGCGCTGGTCGTGGTTGCCCATCACCCAGATGACCTTCGCTTGCCACTGGGCCGCGGCGGCTTCGACGATGCCGCGGATGCGGCGGTAGGCATCCGCTTCGCCACGATCGGCGACATCACCGGTGATTATGAGGGCATCGGGGCGGATGCCCGACCGGTGCAGCTGTTCGAGGGCACGATGCACCGTGGTGTCGGTGTCGACGGTGCCGTACAGCGCCGCGGCAT
This sequence comes from Cryobacterium sp. Hh38, assembly GCF_004403235.1. Lineage (NCBI taxonomy): Bacteria > Bacillati > Actinomycetota > Actinomycetes > Micrococcales > Microbacteriaceae > Cryobacterium > Cryobacterium sp. Hh38. The sequence continues at coordinate 62,429 of NZ_SOHD01000028.1, forward strand.
CCGCTAGAAAATGGGTGTCGCTGAGGTGAACCAGAATCTTGTCGGCGGGCGCATACTGGCCCCACTGCATGCTCGCCATTTCCCGTCCCGTCGTTGGGATCCACCCTACGGGCTGCCACCGACAGGCCGGTCACCCAGGGCTATCATGGCGGCATGTCTGCCCAGCCGGACTCCTACACCCAGGCTTTGGACCGTGCGCTGTTGCACGCCCAAGCCTGGCTTACGTCACTCCCTTCGCGGAACCCGGACTGATGGCACTGCCGTCCGGTCGCTTCTTCGGCTGGGTGATTGGGGGGACCCTGCCCGCAGCCCTCGCCGCCGACTGGTTGGTGACCGCGTGGGACCAGAACGCCGGAATGCGCTTCGCCACTCCCGCGACTGCCGTACTCGACGAGAACGCTGCGGGCTGGATCCTCGATCTGCTCGGGCTTCCTCTCGGATCCGATGTCGGATTCACGACGGGCGCGACGATGGCCAATTTCGTCGGTCTTGCCGCCGGTCGGCAGTGGGTTCTGGAGCATTCGACCCGATGGGTACAGCGATCGACGTGGCGAAGCGGCAGGGAGTCTGGGTGCACGTGGACGGGGCTTTCGCCCTGTGGGTAGCGGCCGACGGCACTCCGGCAACATTGGCCCGGGCAACCCGTTCGAGAAGGTGCCGGAGATGTCCCGTCGGGCGCGAGGCGTTCCAGTCTGGGCGGCGCTCCGATCCCCTGGTCGTGATGGCACGATCGCGCTGGTCGACCGTCTCGCGGCCGATGCGCGTGCCCTGGCCGATGGACTGCGGTCGATGCCGGGGGTCGAGGTCCTCAACGAGGTGGTGTTCACGCAGGTGTGCGTGAGTTTCGACCGCGACGCTCGCACCCGGCGGGTGACGCAACAGCTCATTGCCCACGGCTCAGCGTGGATGTCGGGGTCGCTCTGGCACGACCGGGACATTCTGCGCATCTCGGTGAGCAACTGGTCGACGGATGCCGCGGACGTCGCGTTCTCCCGCGCCGCCGTAAAGCGAGCCTGCTCGACCATGGACGGGGCCGAGGACATAGCAGTGGTCCCGGACTTGGCGGCAGCGATGGGCACAGTTGTGGACACAGCCAACGACATAGTGCAGCGCCGGCCGGACGCCACGTGCCCTGCTCCGCACCCACACCCGCACGCGATCCATAGCCCCGCAACGGACGATCGAAATTGACCCTGCGGATCTAACGGCCGCATCCGACCACCATCCAGTGACGCCGCACGCCCGGCCACGGGAGCGCCGCTCCAGCTGGCTCCTGGTAGCCCCATACGCGCCTTACGCGCGGCGCACCCAGCCAGCCTCGCGTTCCTGGGCGGCCCCGTCGAGGTCGAGGCCGCCCAGGGCGCCGCGCACGGCCGCACTCGACAGCCCGGCTCGGCGTGACAGGTCGGCGACCGTGCGCGGCGAGCGACCGCTGAGAGCATCAAACACGCGCACCTGGTCGCTCGTGCGGGGAATCGGACCGGGGCCCGCATCGGTGTTGGGCCCCGCTTCCAGGTGGAAATTGGCCAAGGGCACCTGAATCGACCGATCGCCGACCAGCTCGGCCATTTCGGTCGGGTTGGTCACGCACACCGCGGCGAACTCCCGGATGAGGCGGTGGCAGCCAGCCGAGGTCGGGCTCGTGATCGGGCCGGGCACCGCGCCAAGCGGGCGACCGAGCGCGGAGGCATGGCCGGCTGTGTTGAGCGAGCCGGACCGCCAGCCGGCCTCAAGCACGACCGTCGCCGCACTGGACGCGGCGATGAGCCGGTTTCGTTGCAGAAACCTCCATTTCGTGGGTGTTGCGCCGCAGGGAAGCTCGGAAACGACCGCGCCGGAGGCCACGATGCGGGTGAGCAGGGAGTCGTGGCCACTCGGGTAAAACCGGTCGACTCCCCCGGCGAGAAAGGCCACGGTCAGACCGTCACTGGCCAGGGCGGCCCGGTGGGCCATCCCGTCGATGCCGTACGCGGCACCGGAAACGATGGCGAAGCCACGGTCGACCAGCCCCGCCGAAGCTTCCATGGCGATGTGCTCGCCGTATCCGGTGGCGGCCCGCGCCCCGACCAGTGCGATGGAGTTGGGCAGCGCGGCGAGGGCACCGGGTCCGCCACGCCACCACAGGGCAAGCGGGGCGTGCTTCTCGAGGTCATTGAGAGCCGCCGGCCAGAGGGAATCCGTGGCCAGCAGCAAACGAGCCTCGACGCGGGCCGCCTGTTGCAGCGAGCGGATGACCTCGGTCGAGTTGAGCCGCGGGCGCCAGCGCTGCAGCCCCTGGTCTAACGCGGCCTCGAGTTCGGCGCTGGTGTCGGCATCCGCTTCGCTGAAATCGATGGACGGACTCACTGCGAACAGCACACTCGGGCCGACCGTCGTGTCGCCGGAGAGCGCGTCGCGCACCAGGGCACCGAGGCGCACCGGGCTCCACGCCTCGAGAATAGCGGTCAGGGCGACGCTGGCACCGAGGCTCGCCACGAGCACTCCAGCCATGCCGTCGCCCGGCTCGGCGATGCCCGACCACGCGGCGCGAGCGAACACCTCGGCGACCATTGCGGTCTCGATTTCCATGGCGGCGCCGTTGGTCGTGCCGCTCCTGTCTGCACCGTCGGCCCGATCTGCACCGACGGCCCGATCTGCACCGACGGCCCGATCTGTGCTATCAGCTACGCCTGCGCTGCCGGCCAGACCTGGTGTCTTGGCGCTCGAAATCGGGACCAGGTTCTGGCCTGCAGCCGCGGTGCCGTCGCAGGTCTGCGGTCCGTCACCGGCCGCTGGCATCCCACCGCGCACACCGGCGGTGAGTGCTCTGACCCGGGATTCGTCCAGTCCAAACAGCTTCATGATGTCATTCCTTTGCGTAGGTAAAGGGCTTGACCGACCTGGTCGGCGCCGGGACTGGTGAGACCGTCGTAGTCGGCGAGGGTCCAGGCGATGCGCAGCACCCGGTCGTAGCCGCGCATGGTGATTCCGCCACGTTCGAGGGCGCGATCCAGGCCCGCCGTGCATGCCGGGGCCAGCCGCACCGGGGCACCGCGCAGCCACGGTCCGGGCACCTGGGAGTTCACGGTCCACGGCGTGCTGCCCAGCCGTTCGGCTGCTGCAGCCCGAGCGGCCACCACCCGATCCCGGGCGCTAATGCTCGTGACGCGCTGGGTGCCGGCGGCGAGGCGCAGCTGGGCGGCGGTAATGCGCTTGACGTTGAGTTGGATGTCGATGCGGTCGAGCAGCGGACCGGAGATGCGCGCAAGATAGCGGCGGCGCGCGTTCGGCGGGCAGGTGCAGCTCAGGTCGCCGGCCCCGTACTGCCCGCAGGGGCACGGATTGGCCGCCATCACCAGTTGGAAACTGGCCGGGAAGTGGGCGACGGCATTGGCCCGGTGGATGCTGATCCAGCCGGATTCCAACGGTTGGCGCAGCGCGTCAAGCACCGGCGAAGCGAATTCGGGGGCTTCATCGAGAAACAGCACTCCGTGCGAGGCTTGCGAGGCAGCACCGGGACGAATCTGCCCGTTGCCGCCGCCGACCATGGCTGCGGCCGTTGCGGTGTGATGGGGCGCTTCCCACGGCGGCCGGGTAATCAGGGCATCGCCGAGTCCGAGACCGCTGAGCGAGCGCAGGGAGCTGACTTCGAGCGAGCTGGCCGGGTCGAGATCGGGCAACAGCCCGGGCAGTCGGGCCGCGAGCATTGTCTTGCCGGCGCCGGGCGGGCCGAGCAGAAAAACGTGGTGCCCACCGGCGGCGGCGATCTGCAGCGCCAGGATGGCGTCGTCGTTGCCGATCACGTCGGCGAGGTCGGGTTCGGCAGCCAGACTGCTCGGTACGGTCGTCGCCAGGATCGGCTCGACCGGAATCGTCGGGAGGTTTGCCCCATGCCAGATCGCCGCATCGCGCAGCGATGCGACGCCGATCACTCGAATATCGGGAACGAGTCGCGCCTCCGCCTCATTGCCGATGGGTACCATCACCGTCGTGTGACCGAGGCGGGCGGCGGTCATCACGCCCGGCAGGATTCCCGGGGTCGGTCGCAGCCGCCCGTCGAGGGCAAGCTCGCCGAAGTGCACGACCTTGCCCACCGACACCTGCGAAATGGTGCTGTCGGCGGCGAGGCAAGCCAGGGCGATCGCGAGGTCGAACCCGGCACCGTGTTTGGGCAGCGCGGCCGGCGACAGATTGATGGTGAGGCGGTGAACAGTGAGGGGGCATCCACTGTTGGCGGCCGCAGCACGCACCCGCTGGGTCGCCTGGGACAGGGCAGCGTCGGGCAGGCCGATCAGAATCATGCCGGGCAGTTGCGCCGAGATATCGGCCTCGACCTCGACGAGCGCTCCGGTCAGGCCGAGCAGCGCCACGGCATGGGTGCGGGCGATCCCCATCAGAACACGCCCTCGAGGTGTTCGATGACCGGTTCGCGGCCCCGCGGGGCGATCACGGCGATGACGTCAAGCCTAATCTGGCGCGGCCACCGCTCGGCCTGCACACACCAGGCCGCGGCGAGGCGGCGCATGCGGGCAAGTTTTTTCACGGTGATGGCTTCAAACGGATGCCCAAAGCTCAGGCTGCTGCGCGTCTTCACCTCGACAAAAACCACCGCAGAACCGCGTTGTGCGACGAGGTCGATCTCTCCCTCGGCGCACCGCCAGTTGCGGGTCAGAATTGTGTAGCCGGCACCCTCCAGAAAGCGAGCGGCCTGCTCTTCACCGAGTTTGCCGACTTCGTCTTTGCGCGCCACGAGTGCCTCCGAGAACCAGAGTGACCGCTCGCGGGGCGCCGTGGCCGGGCCGCCACCGCATTGGTCCAGAATGCGGCGATCCGGGCGCTGTGGAGGAGGCTACCCGCAGCAGGAGCAGGCTGCGTCGGGGTGCAGAACAGACCGGGGCGGCTACTCGTCCTGCAGCACGAACAAGCGGCGCACGACCTCGCCGGCGACGAGCGCATCCAGGCTCTCGTTGAGGTCGGCGAGCGGACGCGTATCGGTGTGCAGCAGCTCGACCGGCAGCTTGCCGTCGCGCCAGAGCTGCAGGTAGGCCGGAATGTCCCGGCTCGGCACGGAGTCGCCCATATAGGAGCCGAGCAGCCGGCGACCGAGCCCCGCGAACTGCAGCGCGGGCGTTGTGATGGTCTGCTCGGGGTGCGGCAGGCCGACCGAGACGAGCGCGCCGCCGCGGGTGAGCAGGGCGAGGCTCGCCTCCATGACCCGGGCGCTGCCGACCGCCTCGATGGCGAGATCAACACCGTCGCCGGCATGCGTGTTCACGAGCTCCGCTGCTTGCTCGGGCGATCCGGCGTGGTCGGCGCCGCACCGCACGGCGAGGGCTTGTTTTTCGGGCAGCGGATCGATGGCGATCACGGTCGTGCCGTCGACCTGCGCGGCGGCCATGACCGCCATCAGGCCGACCGCGCCGAGACCGAACACGATCACCGACTGGCCGGGCGCGAGGGCGCCGGTGCCCAGCACGGCGCCGATGCCGGTCAGGGCCGCGCAGCCGAACATTGCAGCAACCTCGAACGGAACATCCTGGTCGATCACCACGACGGATTCGCGGGCGACGACGGCGTACTGGGAGAACGCCGAGACGCCCAGGTGGTGGTTGATACGCTCCCCCGCTCCGCCCACCAGCACGGCCGAGCCGTGCAGCAGGTCGCCGGTTCCATTGGCCTCGGCGCCGCGGTGGCAGAGTGCTGGCCGCCCGGCCCGGCAGGCGCGGCAGTCGCCGCAGCTCGGCACGAACACGAGAACGACCCGGTCGCCGAGCTCGAGATCATCGATGCCGTCGCCGAGACCGGCAACGGTTCCCGCGGCTTCGTGGCCGAGCGCCATCGGCAGGGGGCGCTGGCGCGAACCGTCAATGACCGACAGGTCCGAGTGGCAGAGGCTGGCCCGTTCGATGCGCACGAGCACCTCGCCGGCGCGCGGGACCGGCACCGGAATCTGCTCAAACGTCAGCGGGCGGCTGTCGGCGTAGGGGCGCGCCGAGCCCGCTTCGCGAAGAATCGTGCTGAGCATCATTGTTGGAGTCATTCCTTCAACCTATCGCCAGTGGCCACGTACGCTGGGCTTATGACCACGCTGCGCAACCGGGTGACCGATTTCACAATGCGCGCCATGAATGGTGTGCACCGGATGCTTCTGGCCCTCACGGGCGGACGCCTCGGCTGGACCATCGGCACCATGCAGACCGTTGAACTGCACACGATCGGCCGCAGCAGCGGGCTTCCTCGGTCGACGATGCTCACGGCGCCGATTCATGAGAGCGGGCGGTATGTGCTGGTGGCGTCCAAGGGCGGCGACGACCGGCATCCGTTCTGGTACAGCAACCTCGTGGCGCAGCCGGACGTAGACCTGACCATTCGCGGGGTGACGCGGCCTTTTCGGGCGCGCACCGCGACATCCGCTGAGAAAGCCGCGCTGTGGCCGCGCATCGTGGCCGCCTACCCCGGCTATGGCGCCTACCAGGCAAAAACCGACCGCGACATTCCCGTGGTCATCTGCGAGCCGCGCTAACCCGGTGTTGAGGTTACGCTACGCGAAAGCGGCGGCGGCGGGCTTCCCTGCTTACCCTCGATGTCTGAGCGAGGAGCGGGTGACTCGCCGACTCCGCGGGCCGCCAGCGGAACGCGAGCACATCCCCCGGCCCACCTTAGGAAGCTGGGCCCGTGATAGATCATGGGCCCACTTTCCGGGCCCGGGCCCGGTGCAAATCACATTGCTAGGCGACGGGCTCGAGGGCCTCAGCGGCGAGGATGGCCGGGAAGATGGGCGCGTGCACGCCGGCCATCTCCTCGAGTACCCGAATGACCTGGCAGCTGTAGCCGAATTCGTTGTCGTACCAGACGTACAGCACGGCCTTCTGCTCGGTGACGATGGTGGCCAGCCCGTCGACGATACCGGCGCGACGCGAGCCGAGAAAGTCGCTGGAGACGACCTCAGGCGAGTCGATGTAGTCGATCTGCCGGTGCAGCGAAGAGTGCAGCGACATGGTGCGCAGGTAGGTGTTGAGTTCGTCCTTATCGGTGGCTCCGGCCAGGTTGAGGTTGAGGATGGCCATCGACACGTCGGGCGTGGGCACGCGAATCGCGTTGCCGGTGAGTTTGCCGGCGAGCTCGGGCAGAGCCTTGGCGACGGCCTTCGCCGCACCGGTCTCGGTGATCACCATGTTGAGCGCGGCCGAGCGACCACGGCGGTCGCCGGAGTGGAAGTTGTCGATCAGGTTCTGGTCGTTGGTGAAGGAGTGCACCGTTTCGACGTGGCCGTCGATGATGCCGTAGCGGTCATTGATCGCCTTGAGCACCGGGGTGATCGCGTTCGTGGTGCAGGACGCAGCGGTGATGATGCGGTCGCTCGCCAGGATGTCGCCGTGGTTGATGCCGTGCACGATGTTCTTGAGCGCGCCCTTGCCCGGCGCGGTCAACAGTACCCGGGACACTCCGGGGCATTTCAGGTGCTGCGACAGGCCTTCTTCGTCGCGCCATTTGCCGGTGTTGTCGACGACGATGGCGTCGTGAATGCCGTACTGCGTGTAGTCGACGCTGGCCGGGTCGCCGGAGTAGATCACCTGGATGAGCGTGCCGTTGGCGAGGATGGTGTTGTTCTCTTCGTCGATGGTGATCGTGCCCTCGAAGGGGCCGTGCACCGAGTCGCGGCGCAGCAGGCTCGCGCGCTTCACCAGGTCATTGGCGGATCCGCGCCGCACGACGATGGCCCGCAGACGGAGCCCCTGGCCACCACCGGCGTGCTCGATCAGGATGCGCGCGAGCAGTCGGCCGATCCGGCCGAACCCGTAGAGCACCACGTCGGTGCTGGAGCGACCGTCCCGTCCGTGCTGGCCGACCACATCGGCGAGTTCGCCGCGCAGGTATTCCTCGAGGGTGACTCGGTCGTTCTGCTCGCGAAAGCCGAGGGCGAGGCGGGCCAGGTCGACCGAGGCAGCACCGAGACCCAACCCGTCGAGGGCCTGCAGAATCGGCAGCGTCTCGTCGAGCGGCAACTCAACATCCGCTATATGACGCGCGAAGCGGTGTGCCTTGATTAGGCCGATGACCGACTTGTTGACCAGGCCGCGCCCGTAGACGCTCGTCACCACGTTGTTGTCGCGGTAGAGGCGGCCGATCAGGGGAATCATCGCCTCGGCGAGAGCCTCGCGGTTGCTCCACGTTGCACGGGCACGATCAGCGTCCTGGATCACAGGGTTGCCTTCCTTAACCTTCATTAGTCAGTATGGCGATATCCCCGGCCACCCAGGGCACCGGAGTCGTTCCTTACTCGTCGAGCGCAAGTTCCTTGGGAAGTTCGAAGTCCTTCGACGCGAGCTCTTCCACGTTGACGTCCTTGAAGGTCAGCACGCGTACCGACTTCACGAACCGGTCGGAGCGGTAAACGTCCCAGACCCAGACGTCCTTCATAGTCAGTTCGAAATAAAAGTCGTGCTCAGTGTCACGGCGCACCAACTCGACCTCGTTCGCGAGGTAGAAGCGTCGTTCGGTTTCGACAACGTACTGGAACTGGCCAACGACGTCTCGATATTCCCGGTACAGGGCCAACTCGACCTCTCGGTCGTAGTCCTCGATTTCGTCTTCTTCCATGGTGACCTCATCTTACAATGAGATTTTCAGCCACGATTTTCGATGTAAAGGGCTCGGTCCGAGCAGGTCGATCGCGCTCATGTGCGCCGCGCTGCCATAGCCCTTATTCGACGCCCAGCCGTAGCCAGGTTCGTCATCGTGCGCCGCGATCATCAGACGGTCGCGGTATACCTTCGCAATAACGGATGCCGCCGCGACCGACCCGCAATCCCGGTCGGCTTTGATGCGGGTCACGACGTTCAGCGGGGTGGCCAGCGCCTTATTCAACCAGTCGTCACTGCCGTCGAGCAGCACGATGCTGCCGGCCACGTCGACGCCCTGCGCATACAGCTCGGACAGGGCACGCTTGCCGGCCAGGCCGAGGCAGGCGATGATGCCGAGTTCGTCGACCTCCGCGGCCGAGGCGAGTCCGACAGCCGAGAACGTCGCCCAGGCCGCGGCGAGCGGCGCAAGAAGTTCGCGGCGCGGCTCGCTGAGCATCTTCGAATCGCGCAGTCCAAGGGGCATGGTCAGAACGGATGCGTTCACCGCGGCGAATCCGACGGCCACCGGCCCGGCGAGGGCACCGCGGCCGACCTCGTCGCACCCGATGACGAAGCTCGCGCCGCGGTGCAGCAGGTCGAACTCCACGTCGAGGGTGGGATCAGATACTGCCACTACTCGGTGCCCTGCTCGGCCTGCTCGACCTCGCGGAAGACGTCGGGGTAGTCATCGAGCCAGGCCCAATGGGCCAGCGGCCAGCTCACGACCAGAGCCCGCCCGACGACGTTCTCGACGGGCACATAGCCCTGACCGGCGGTCTCGCCGTTGAACCGGGAATCCTTGGAGTTGTAGCGGTTGTCCCCCATCATCCAGAGCGAGTCGTCCGGGATGGTCACGTCGAAGTCGATGTCGGAGACCTTGGCCTCGCCGGCCGGCAGCAGCACGTAGGCGGATTCGTCGAGCGGAACGTCGTTCACACTCATCTGGCCGAGGGCGTTGCAGCAGACGACGTGGTCGCCGGGCAGGCCGATGACCCGTTTGATCAGGTGGTCGTTACTGTCGGGGGCAGACAGGCCTACGACCGAGAGCAGCCAGTCGGCGCCGGCAACGATCGGGTTTTGCACGATCTCGGCCTGCGGCAGCAGCCATCCGCCCGGATCTTTGAATACGACGACATCGCCGCGCGTGATCGGGATGAGCTCGGGTTCGAGCTGGTTCACGATGATGCGATCGTCCACCTGCAGGGTGTTCTCCATCGACCCGGACGGGATGTAGAACGACCGAATCAGAAAGGTCTTGATCAAAAACGAGATCAGCAAAGCCACCACGAAAATGATCAACAGGTCGCGAATGAACAGCAAGACGCTGCGCTTCTTGCTGGGCGCCTTCGTACTTCGTGCCATTTTGCTTCGGGACCTCTTCGACTCTGACACCCGATGATCGGACCTGGAGGTGAGCACTTCATCTGTCATTTAACCGCCTGAGCTCCCCATCAGTTTAGGTGATGGGGAGCTCAGTAAGAATCCGGTTGAACCTTGGGTCAGCGCGAAAGTTAGCGCTTTTCCTTGATCTTGGCCTTCTTGCCACGCAGGTCGCGCAGGTAGTACAGCTTCGCGCGACGAACGTCGCCGCGGGTCACGATCTCGATGTGGTCGATGACCGGGGAGTGCACCGGGAAGGTACGCTCGACGCCGATCTGAAAGCTGACCTTGCGAACGCAGAACGTTTCGCGCACGCCTTCGCCGGAGCGGCCGATGACGACTCCCTGGAAGACCTGGATACGAGAGCGGGTTCCCTCAATGATGTTGACGTGAACCTTGACGGTGTCGCCGGCACGGAAGTCAGGAAGATCCTTCTTCAGTGATGGGGCGTCTACCGCGTCGAGAATATGCATGTTGTTTCGCTCTCTGTACCCGCCACAGGTCGACTACGCTAGGTGCTTCATTCGAAGCAATCAGTATGAGTTGTGCGCCGCACAAAGCAGGTTCCCCTGTGGCAGAGTCCTGCAGCGGCACAATCGCCTATTCTGCCATGAACGAGGCCCGGCTGCAAAGTCGGGCTCGATTGAGTTAGATGCAGTCGCGCTTTTCTTCGATGACGATGACCTCCGGGGTGCCCGTACGGCCAAAGCCGGGCGTTGGCCTGGTCGTCTTCGGCGACACATGGGGCAGTGGATGCCCCGGCGCGGCCGGTGCAGACTGCCCGCGTGCCGTCTGCTCCACCAGGTCGACCATCGCGCGCATTCGACGCTTGGCGGAGTCGAACAGCTCCCAGAGTGCAAACCAGAACACGGCCAGCCCGCCGACGATGACCAACACGCTGAGCCAGCCGGCGGCATCCGCGGAAAAGGGGATCGCGATGATGAGGGTGTGCCAGAGGGTGAGAACGCCGACGTCGGCGTAGGAGACGGCGCGGGTTTCGCGCACCTCTTTGCGCGCAAAGAAAAGGAGGGCGACGAGGAGAAGCCCGAGGCCGATGAGCACGGCTCCGAAGAAGATGCCCAGAACGGCCCAGGCGCCCGATCCAAAGATCGAGGACCCGACGAGGAGCCAGAGCGGCAGGGCTCCGGCGGCAATGAATTGCCAGTGGTAGAAAACGCGGCGGATGATCACCGCGCCAGTTTATCGACGGCGGCTGGGGCTTTGCTTGGCGTTCGCTGGGGGCAGAAGATCGGGTGACATCAGGTCGGGGCGCACCCGTTCGGTGCGTTCGATCTGCTGCTGACGGCGCCAGGTGCTGATGGCGCCGTGGTTGCCGCTGAGCAGCACGGGCGGTACGTCGAGGCCGCGCCAGCTGGACGGTTTGGTGTAGCTCGGGTATTCGAGCAGGCCGTCTTCGTGGGATTCCTCGACGAGGCTTTCCGGGTTGCCGACGACGCCGGGGATGAGGCGTCCGATGGCTTCGATCATGGCCATCACGGCAACCTCTCCCCCGTTGAGCACGTAGTCGCCGAGGCTAACCAGGCGCACCCGGCCGCGGGCTTCATAGTGGTCGACGACGCGCTGGTCGATGCCCTCGTACCGGCCGCAGCCGAAAATGAGGTGCTGCTCGAGCGAGAGTTCGCGGGCCATCGCCTGGGTGAACTGAGCGCCGGCCGGGGAGGGAAAGATGAGGATCGGGCCGTCGTCGGCGGCGTTGACGGCGGTCGGCGTTTCAGTTGCGGCAGCCTCGGTCGCTACGGCCGCGGCGTCGGTCGCTACAGCTTCGGTCGCTACGGCCTCGGGAGCGGCGCCGAGGATGGCGTCGAGGGCTGCGCCCCACGGTTCGGCCTTCATGACCATGCCGGCACCGCCGCCATAGGGCGTGTCGTCGACCGAGTGGTGCCGGTCGTGGGTGTGGTCGCGCAGGTTATGCACGCCGAGTTCGATCAGTCCGCTCTGGCGAGCCTTGCCGAGCAGCGACAGATCGAGCACATCGAAGAATTCGGGAAAAATGGTGACAATGTCGATGCGCATGGTCAAATTCTAGAAGAGTCCGGCGTGCGCTTTCGCCTCAAGGTACCGGCCGACGACCAAATCGACCAGCGGAGCGGGGGCTGGTTCGCCCGGCACCAGCAGTGGAGAGGTGACCGACTCGGCACCGGCGCTCTGGGCGCGGGTCAGGTCGAAGAAAAATCCCGGTGCCATCAAGTAGGTACTCACGGTGACGCTGTCGCTGCGGAGGCGGGCCTCGGTGACGGCGCACGCCAGTCGGGGCGAGGCGGCGGACAAAAAACCGACCGTGACGCGCACGCCGAGGCGCTGCGCCAGCATCTCGCCGATTCGGCGGCAGTCCTCGACCGCGCGTGTGTCGCTGGAACCGGCAGCGGCGAGGACGACCTCGCGGCCGGGCTGGGCGGTGAATCCGGCGGCGGCGAGCCGGTGCTCGAGCACATCGATGAGGCGATCATCGGGGCCGAGGGCCCGGGAGACGGTGGTCACGCGGCCGGGCACGCGGGACTCGCGTTGCAGATCGACGTGCACGTGATAGCCGGCGGAAAGCAGCAGGGGCACCACCACTGCGGCGCGATTCGGGCGCAGCGCGCCGAGGCTGGCCGCGATATCCGGTTGTTGCACGTCAACGAAACCGCCGGTCACGCTCAGATCGGGGCGCGCGAGCGCGACGGCATCGACGAGGGCGGCAATGGCGGCCTGCCCGTCAGCAGAACTCGTGCCGTGCGAGATGGCGACGAGCGCGGCGGGTAGTGCCGTCTGGGGCGCGGCATCCGCTTGATTGCTGCGGGGTCGATCCGCTCGCACCTGGTCGGTGCGAGCCTGGGGGGCGCGAGCCGGAATGGTTCGCACCTGGTCGGTTCTGAGTCGTTCGCCGAGCAGGGTCATGCGGCACTGAGTAGTTCGGGGGCGTACCGTTTAGTCTCGACGGCGACCTCGATGAAACCGCCGACCACGCGGGTTTCGTAGGTGTTCAGTACGAGCGTCGGGTTGGTGAAGCATTCTCCGGTGCCGAGATCATAGACCTCTTTGTGCAGCGGGGAGGCGATGGTGGGGCGGTCGCCCTTGGAGCCGACGATGCCGCGGGCCATGACGTGGGCCTCGGTGTGCGGGTCGCGGTGGTCGACGGCGTAGATTTCGGTGGGCGAGAGCAGAAACAGGGCGATCTGGTTTTCGCGGATGAGGGCCGCTTCGCCCCAGCTGAGTTCCAGATCGGCCACGGCGCAGGCGCGCTCCCAGACCAAGGTGGGGCGGGTCAGTGCAACGGTAGGGCGAAACTCGGCGGTTGTCATCGTCATGGTGCGCTCCCTGGGTTGTCGCGTTTGTGCGTTGATCCCACGGTAGGCGGGCCATATTTCGACCAGACGCCCCCTATGTTTCCTCGCCGTGAAACTCGCCTCACAGCGGGGGTGCGCCGCTGTGGGGCTTTCGACCAGCACGGGACACACGAGCGACACGAGGGGGAAACTGCCCCGAACTACGCTCACAATTGCCCCGCTTCGAAAGGATGCTGATGCCAGCTTCGAATGAAACCGCTTCCGCGTATTCTGCCCCAGACCCTGCAACAACCGCTGGGACTGCGACACACGCCGTCACATCGACGAGCAAAGTGGATGCCGCTATTCCCGCTGCCGAGACGCCGCGCCGGGTCATCGTGATCGGCGGCGGACCCGCTGCCCACCGCCTCACCGACGCCCTGCACTCCCGCGACACCGAGCACACCCTGTCGATCGTCGTGCTGGCCGAGGAGAACCACCGCCCCTACGACCGGGTCGCGCTGAGCCAGCGGCTCGCCGGAATGATCGACCTCACTCTGGAGCCCACCGCGCCGTGGGACAGCGAACGGATCGCCCTGCGCATCAACGAACGCGCCACCCGCATCGACCGGGTCAACCAGACAGTCACAACCGGGGCCGGAGCCGTGCTCGAGTATGACGACCTCGTGCTCGCCACCGGGTCAAGCGCGCCCGTTCCGGAGATGCCCGGTCGCGATCACATTCGGGTGTACCGCACCGTCGACGACGTCGACGCCCTCGTCGACGAACTCGCCGCCCTCACGGCCTCACTCGGCCGCACCCCCAAGGTCGTCGTGGCCGGCGGCGGATTGCTCGGCCTCGAAGCGGCCGGCGGACTGCACAAGCTCGGCGCCGAATCCGCCATCGTACACTCCGGCGGCTGGCTGATGTCGGCCCAGCTCGACGAGGGCGGCGGACAGGCCCTCGGCCGGCTCATCGTGGCCCAGGGCATCGAGCTGCACCTCGGCACTCGGGCCCGCACCATTCTCACGAACGATGACAACACCGCAGTGACCGGCCTGCAACTCGGCAACGGCCGTACGATCGCCGCCGATATGGTCGTCTACGCGATCGGCATCTCCCCGCGCGACGAGCTCGCCCGGGACGCCGGACTCGCCGTCGGTACCCGCGGCGGCGTCACGATCGGCAACGACTGCCGCACGAGCGATGCGAATATTTGGGCCATCGGCGAGGTTGCCAGCTGGAACGACCGCTGCGTCGGCCTCGTCGCCCCGGCCAACGCCATGGCCGAGGTCGTGGCCGACCGGCTGCTCGGTGGCAGCGCCGAGTTCACAACCGTCGACGAGGCCACCAAGCTCAAGCTCTCCGGCGTCGACGTCGCGAGTTTCGGCGACGCACTTGCCACCACGGCGGGGTCGCTCGAAATCGTCTACGCCGACCCGGCCCGCGGCCTGTACCAAAAGCTCGTCATGACCGACGACGCCAAGACCCTGCTCGGCGGCATCTTCGTCGGCGACGCCACGCCCTACTCGGCCCTGCGCCCCATGGTCGGCCGCGAGCTCAGCAGCGAACCCGCCGCCTACCTCTCGGCCGCCGGCACCGAGGCTCCGGCCGGCGACGAACTGCCCGACGACGCGCTGGTCTGTTCCTGCAACATGGTCTCGGCCGGAACGGTGCGGAGCGCCGTGCGCGGCGACGATGTGAACAATGAACACCAAACGGAAGCTTGCACCGAACTCGGCGCGCTCAAGGTGTGCACCCGGGCCGGCACCCAGTGCGGGTCGTGCGTGCCGCTGGTCAAGAAGATCCTCGAGGCCGAGCTGACGGCATCCGGTCAAACCGTGTCGCACGCGCTGTGCGAACACTTCGAGTTAAGCCGGCAGGAACTGTTCGAATCGGTGCGGGTGCTCGGCCTCTCGTCGAGCGATGAGATCTTCTCCCGCTTTGGAACCGGCCGCGGCTGCGATGTCTGCAAGCCCGCCCTCGGCTCGGTTCTGGCCAGTCAGAACACCGCCTACATTTTGGATGCCGGCCGCGGCACCCTGCAGGACACCAACGACCGCGCCATGGCCAATATGCAAAAAGACGGCACCTACTCCGTCGTTCCGCGCATTCCGGGCGGCGAGATCACTCCGACCAAACTCGCCGTGATCGCGCAGGTCGCTCTCGATTTCGACCTTTACACCAAGATCACCGGCGGCCAGCGAATCGACCTGTTCGGTGCCCGGTTGGAGCAGCTGCCGGACATCTGGCGAATCCTGGTCGACGCCGGATTCGAATCCGGGCAGGCCTACGGCAAGGCGCTGCGCAACGTGAAATCGTGCGTCGGGTCAACCTGGTGCCGATTCGGAGTACAGGATGCCGTCGGCCTCGCGATCCGCCTTGAACTGCGTTACCGCGGGCTGCGCGCGCCGCACAAGTTCAAGTTCGGGGTCTCGGGCTGCGCCCGCGAGTGTGCAGAGGCCCGCGCCAAGGATGTCGGCATCATCGCGAGCGACAACGGCTGGAACATGTATGTCGGCGGCAATGGCGGCTTTCAGCCGGCCCACGGGCAGCTACTCGCGACCGACCTCGACGAAGAAACCTTGATCAAGTACATCGACCGCTACATGATGTATTACATTCGCACGGCCGATCGGATGCAGCGCACCGCCCGTTGGATGGAAGACCTCGAGGGCGGCCTGGAGCACGTGCGCGACGTGGTTATCAATGATTCGCTCGAATTGGCCGAGGAACTCGAACAGGCCATGCTCGCCCACGTCGACAACTATGAGGACGAGTGGGCGGCGACGCTCGCTGATCCGGAGCGGTTGCGCCGGTTCCGTTCCTTCGTGAACGCGCCGACCGAACCCGACCCGAGCATCGTGCTCGTTACGGAGCGTGACCAAATCCGGCCGGCGACCCCGGCCGAGCGAGCCTCGTCGAGTACTGTTCTCCTAAGCGGAAGCCGCATTCCTGTACGAAAAGAGTAAGCAAATGACAGCCCAGAATTCCCGAACGACTGGGTCAGTCAGCACCGGATCAGTCACACTCGTGGGCGGGGGCCCCGGCGCCGCCGGACTGCTGACCGTCGCAGCAGTGACGGCCATCGCTCAAGCGGATGTCGTGTTGTTCGACCGCCTCGCCCCGAACGACGAACTCGCCCTGCTCGCGCCCCACGCGGTCCTCATCGACGTCGGCAAGCGCGCCGGCAGCCATCCGGTCTCGCAGACCGGCATCGAAGAACTCATTGTCGAACATGCCCTGGCTGGCAAGCGCGTGGTGCGGCTCAAGGGAGGCGACCCCTATGTCTTCGGGCGCGGCAGCGAAGAAGTTCTGGCTTGCCACCGCAACGGCATTCCAGTGACCGTGATTTCCGGCGTCACCAGTGCGATCGCCGTTCCGGCGGCGGCGGGAATCCCGCTCACCCACCGCGGCATCAGCCACGCGTTCACCGTGATCAGCGGCCACGCGCCGCTCACCGACAACGAGCTCGAGGGTCTCACTCTGCTCGGCAGCACCATCGTCGTGCTGATGGGAGTCGGCACGTTGCCGACCCTGAGCCAGGGCCTGCTCCGCCACGGCATGCCAGTCGGCATGCCGGTGGCGATTATCGAGCGCGGCTTCAGTGCCACCCAGCGCACGACCGTGAGCACGCTCGCGACGGTGCTGGCCGATGCGGCCGCGGCCGGCGTACGCAGCCCCGCCGTGCTGGTCGTCGGCGAGGTCGTACGCCTCGCGTTCAGCGGTGACGCGGCCGCGAACGACCTCGTGACCCGCGCCGCCGAATTTTCGGTGACCGACTGATGGCGGCGACGAACGACGGGGCCGAGGCTGCTTCGGGAGGCGAGCCGGCGGCATCCGCTTCGCAGCTGCCGGCACCGGACCGGCAGGCGCAGCACGTACGCCTGCCGGGAGCGACCGAGCCCATTAAGGTCGCTGCCCCGTTTCTGCAGCCAAACCAGCTCGAGGGATTTCGCATCGGCGTGACCAGTGATCGCCGCTCGAGCGACCTGATCGACGCCTTCGAACGACGCGGCGCGCGGGTCGTGCACGCACCGACGCTGCGCATCGCCCACTCGCAGCAGGATGGCCCGCTGCTCGACGATACCCGCACCATGATCGCCGCGCGGCCCGATCTACTGCTCGCGACGACCGGCTACGGCGTACGGCGCTGGTTCGAGGTGGCCGAGGCCGACGGAATCGGCTCCGAACTGACCGATGCGCTCGCCGACACCACGATTCTGGTGCGAGGGCCCAAGGCCCGCGGCGGCATTCGCGCAACCGGGCTCAATGACTCTGGAATGAGCGATTCAGAGACGACCGCCTCGCTCGTTGACAAGGTTTTGGCCGAGTATCCGCCGGGACTGACCATCGGAATTCAGGTGCACGGGGCCACCGATGAGGTACAACTCGACCGGCTGCGCGCCGTGCATCAGCGTGTGCTCGTCGTGGCGCCGTACCGCTGGATTGCCATGGACGACAGCGACGCGCGCGTCTACAAGCTTGTCGAGGCCATCTGCTCCCGTCAGCTGGACTGCGTCACCTTCACGAGCGCCCCGGCCGTGCACGCCCTGTTCACCGCGGCAGAGGGAATGGATGTCTACCCCGAGCTGATTGCAGCGTTACAGACTCAGGTCTGCGCGGCCGCCGTCGGACCGGTGACCAGTGCGCCGCTGATTGCCGCGGGGATCGCGCCGATTCAACCGACCCGGTTTCGCATGGGCGCGTTGATTCGCCTGGTTTGCGAACACCTGGAACAGAACATGGTCGAGCGCATCGAAACCCAGAACGGACTCTTGCAGTTGCGTGGTTCGATCGTGCAGATCGGCGAGGAACGCGTGCAGCTTCCCCCGACGGCACTCGCCATTCTGCGCGCTCTCGTGCGGGCGCGCGGAGCGGTCGTCTCCCGCGAAGACCTCGCGCTGGCCGGCTACTCCGACGATCACGCCATGGAGGTATCGCTCAGCCGCCTGCGGCAGACGCTCGCCGTGCCCGGACTGGTTGCAACCGTGGTCAAACGAGGCTACCGGCTCAACGTGTAGGCCGGGCGGTACCACTCGTGACCGGCGCCTCGCCCTGCGCGGGAACTGCGCCAGTACGCGGGAGTTGCGCCTCCCGCGCAGCGGCGCAAGTCCCGCGCGCTGTGAATGGAGCGCGTTACGGGCGGTCGGTCTCGAGAGCGGATGCCGCGGCATCCGTTTCAGAGACCGGTTCGGCCACGGCGTCGGCTGCAGCATCGGCCGGGTCCTCGGGCAGCTCTTCGAGCAGTCCGGGCGGCGGGGTGATGGTGACGATGCCGGCCTTCACATCGACGCTCGGCACGATGGCCTTCACGAAGGGGATCATGACGTCGCCAGTGGGCGTCTTCACGATCAGCAGATCTTGCGCGGGCATGTGCTCGAGGCGACCGATGGTGCCGATGCGCACACCGTCACGCATGACGGCGAGCCCGACGAGCTGGTGGTCGTACCAGGCGTCTTCTTCATCCGACTGCTCGGCGACGTCCGCGTCGATCCAGAGGATCGCCTTGGCGAGCGTTTCTGCCGTGGAGCGGTCGGGAACATCCTTAAAAAAACCGACCGCGTGCTGGTTATACCAGCGCAGCTCGACGAGTTCAATCGTCTTGCCGTGCCAGGCCGACCCGGTCGGAACCTGCAGGGTGAACACGGCGCCCGGGACGAAACGTCGTCCCGGGTCATCCGTGAACAGTTCGAGCTTGATTGCTCCCTTGAGGCCGTGAGCCTTAGTCAGGCGCCCCACCCGTAATTGCTGGGTGCGGTCCTTCTCGCTATCGTTCACCGTCGTGTCGTTCACTGAACTAGAAATCGGTGTCGACGACGTCGACACGTACGCGTCGACCATCGGCCAGAGCCGCAACGAGGGTGCGCAGGGCCTTGGCTGTGCGACCGGCACGACCAATGACCCGGCCGAGATCCTCGGGGTTCACACGAACCTCGAGCACCTCGCCTCGGGGCGAGTTCTTTTCTGCAACGTGCACATCATCGGGGTGATCAACGATCCCCTTGACGAGGTGTTCGAGCGCGGGAGCAAGCAACAGTTACGCCTCTTCGGTTGCTTCGGCAGCAACCTCGGGGGCCTTGACGACCGGCTTCTCGGCCTTGGGCTTGAGAACCGGCTTCTTCTTCTCGTCAGCGACGAAAGCGACCTTCGGTTCCTTCACCTTGACGGTGTTCTTAGCGTTCTTGTCGCCCTTGAAGATGCCCCAGTCGCCCGTGAGCTTGAGGAGTGCAGCAACCTGCTCGGTCGGCTGAGCGCCGACGCTCAGCCAGTACTGCGCACGCTCGGACTTGACCTCGATGACCGAGGGCTCCTCCGTGGGGTGGTAGATGCCGATTTCTTCGATGACACGACCGTCGCGCTTGGTGCGCGCGTCGGCAACGACAATGCGGTAGTACGGTGCACGGATCTTGCCCATGCGCTTCAGACGGATTTTGACAGCCACAATTCTCCAGTGTTAATTCGTTGTTTGGCGAACCTTGGGCCGTGAGCGTGGGGGCACACTCGGCATAAGCTCTATAGGATCACGTTGCACCGAGATAGAGGGTCGGGCACAACGGATCGCGACTAATCATTCTGTCAGAGATTGCGGGCATTGTGATAATCGGACCTCAACGACTTTTACCGGCCCACTCAAGGAGCCCCCGTGCCACTGGAATTCGCCCGATCCGCCCGATCCACCGTGGGCATCGAGTGGGAGGTCGCCCTCGTCGACCGCTCGACCGGCGATTTGGTCAATATCGCCGACGAAGTGCTCGACGCCCTGCGCGGCCCCGACGGCTCGGCCCACCCAACGATCACCGGCGAGCTGCTGCTCAATACGGTCGAGCTGGTTTCGGGCGTGCACACCACCGTAGGCGGTGCGGTAGCGGATGTCGCCGACCAGCTCGGCGAGGTGCGCCGCGTGCTTTCGGGACGCGAGGTCGACCTGATCTGCAGCGGATCGCATCCGTTTGCGCAGTGGTTCGACCAGACCGTCACCGACAAAGCCCGCTATCACAAGCTCATCGACCGCACCCAGTGGTGGGGCCGCAATATGATGATTTGGGGAATCCACGTGCACGTCGGCATCGAGGACAAGGCCAAGGTCATTCCGATCATGAACGGCCTGCTCACCTACGTGCCACACCTGCAGGCGCTGAGCGCGTCGAGCCCGTTTTGGGCCGGGGTCGACACGGGCTATGCCAGCAACCGCTCGCTCATGTTCCAGCAGCTGCCGACCGCTGGATTGCCCTGGGACCTGCCCGATTGGGAAGCCTGGGAGCGCTACGTCGACGACATGGCCGTGACCGGCATCATCGAGGACGTCACCGAGGTGCGCTGGGATATTCGCCCGTCGCCGCGCTGGGGCACAATCGAGATTCGAGTCTGCGACGGCGTCTCGACGTCCGTGGAGCTCGGCGCGATCGCCGCGTTCATCCAGTGCCTGGTCGAGTGGATGTCCACCCGCCTCGACGCGGGGGAAGACGTTCCGCGCATGCAGCCGTGGTTCGTGCGCGAGAACAAGTGGCGGGCCGCCCGCTACGGGCTCGACGCCGAGATCATCCTCGATGCTGCGGGCGCCGAATGCCTGGTAACGGATGATGTGCGCCGCCTCATCGAGACCCTCTCCCCCGTCGCCGAGCGGCTCGGCTGCCTGCCGGAGCTGCTCGGACTGCACCGCATCATCGATGAGGGCGGGAGCTACCAGCGGCAGCTCGCCGTCGCGGCCACGCATGACGGCAGCCTGCCGGCGGTGGTTGCGGCGCTCAGCCACGAGCTCGCGGAGGGGCTCGGGAGCTAGCGCGTTGGATGCACGCGCGCCCAAGCCGTGCGGTCGCCACGCGCCGGTTCGCTGCACGGGCGCCCCTTGTTGGCTCGCGCGCGGCGCACACCAGCCGCGCAAGCAGCGCGGGGCCGCGCAGCAGCATCCGCTCGGGTCAGGCGTTCTTGCTGTCGCGCCAGGCCAGCCAGTCGGTGGCCTGGCCGAGGTCGTAGTCGGGGCCGGAGATTCCTACGGTGAACAGGCGCGTGCCGAGGTCGTAGAGCGCGTCAGCGTCGTCCACCGTGCGGCCGCGCAGCTCGGTGGAGATCTCGATCTCGCTCAGGTCGCGGCCGACCTCGTCGCACCAGGCGCCGAGTACTCCGAGCTTGTGCTCGAGCACCTCGGGGTTGGAGAACGAGTGCCAGATATCGGCGTGCTGGGCGACGATGCGCAGGGTTTTCTTTTCGCCGCCACCGCCGATGAGCACCGGGATGTCGCGGGTGGGCGGCGGGTTGAGCCTGGCCCAGCGGGCCTCGATGCGGCCCAGGCTGGCATCGAGGGCGTTCAGCCGAGTGCCGGGAGTGCCGAACTCGTAGCCGTATTCCTGGTAGTCGCGCTCGAACCAGCCCGCGCCGGTGCCGAAGATGAAGCGACCGCCGCTGATGTGGTCGATCGTGCGCGCCATGTCAGCCTGCAGGTCGGCGTTCCGGTAGCTGTTGCAGTTGACCAGGGCGCCGAACTCGAGGGTCGTGGTCTGCTCGGCCCAGGCGGCGAGGATGGTCCACGACTCGAAGTGCAGACCATCGGGCTCGCCCGTGAGCGGAAAGAAGTGGTCCCAGTTGAAGGCGATGTCGGCGCCTCGGGCCTCGACCTCGGTGAGGGTGTCGCGAATCTTGGAGTATTGGGCGTGCTGCGGGGCGATCTGCACACCGATGCGCACGTTGTGGTTCGCCGTCGAAGTCATGCGTCCAGCCTAAGACCGCCCACGGTTCGTGCCCCGGCGCCCAGGCCCCCGGCCTCCAGCGCCGACCGAAGGCCACTGCACGCGCACAACTCCTGCCATTTCTTCGGCGATCACCGCAGATCCCAGTAATTTGCACGGAACGGGCTTCTGGCGCTCACGATTTGCAGGAGTTACGCGCGGTCCACGGACTCAGCGATCAGATTGGGCCCACCTTCTGCGACCGGGCCCGGGCCCGGAAACTGGGCCCATGATCCATCAAGGGCCCGCTTCCGTAAGGCGGGCCCGGCTCACCAAAGGCTTTCCCCAAACGGATACTACCGGCCGAGCATTTTCTGCAGCGCGGCCATTTCCTCTTCGGTGGGGCCGCCGGCCTTGCCCTTACCCGGCTGGGCGCCGGAGCCGAGGCCGAAACCGGAGCCGGCGGCATCCGCTTTGGAAGACTCACCGGCAGACTTAACGCCCGAGGCGATCGCGGCGTTCTCGGCAGCGCGCTTGGCTGGGTTGCCCGACTTGGAGCCCTTCTTCTTGGCCACCTGCTTGGGCTTGCCGCCGTAGCCGGCACCGGGAATGGGGCCCATGCCGGGGATATTGGGCATACCACCCTTGGCGACTGTCTTCATCATCTTGGCGGCCTGTTCGAAGCGCTGCACAAGCTGGTTCACCTCGGTGACGGTCATGCCCGAACCCTTCGCGATGCGCATACGGCGCGATCCGTTGAGCAGTTTCGGGGTGGTGCGTTCAAGCTTGGTCATCGACTGGATGATAGCCTCGGTGCGCACGATCTCGCGCTCGTCGAAGTTCTCAAGCTGCGCCTTCATGGCGCCGGCGCCGGGCAGCATGCTCATCATCTTCTTGATCGAACCCATGTTGCGCAGCTGCTGCATCTGGCCGAGGAAGTCGTCGAGGGTGAAGGAGTCGGTCGCGAACTTCTCGGCGACCTTGCGGGCCTCGTCCTCATCGAAGGCACCCTGCGCCTGCTCGATCAGGGTGAGGATGTCACCGAGGTCAAGGATGCGACCGGCCATGCGGTCCGGGTGGAACGGCTCGAAGTCGTCGAGTCCTTCACCGGTCGAGGCGAACATGATCGGGCGTCCAGTGAGCGAAGCGACCGACAGGGCGGCGCCACCGCGGGCGTCACCGTCGAGCTTGGTGAGCACGACGCCGGTGAAGTCGACGCCGTCCTGGAAGGCCTTCGCCGTGGCGACGGCGTCCTGGCCGATCATGGCGTCGATGACGAAGAGCACCTCGTCTGGATCGATCGCCTTGCGAATGTTGGCGGCCTGCTTCATGAGCTCCGCGTCGACACCGAGACGTCCGGCGGTGTCGACGATGACGACGTCGTGAACCTTCTGCAGGGCGTACTTCACGCCGTCGCGGGCGACCTTGACCGGGTCGCCGACACCGTTTCCGGGCTCGGGCGCGTAGACGGCGACACCGGCCTGTTTAGCGACGACCTCGAGCTGGGTGACCGCGTTGGGGCGCTGCAGGTCGGCGGCGACGAGCAGCGGGGTGTGGCCGTCTTTGGCGAGCCACTTCGCGAGCTTGCCGGCGAGGGTGGTCTTACCGGCACCCTGCAGGCCCGCGAGCATGATGATGGTCGGCGGCTTCTTGGCGAATTCCAGCCGGCGCTGCTGGCCGCCGAGAATCGTAATGAGCTCGTCGTTGACGATCTGCACAACCTGCTGGGCCGGGTTCAGCGCCTTGCTGACCTCGTCGCCGAGGGCGCGCTCGCGCACCTTGCCGGTGAAATCCTTGACGACCTCGAGGGCGACGTCGGCGTCGAGCAGGGCGCGACGGATCTCACGAACGGTGCCGTCGACATCCGCTGCGCTGAGCTTGCCCTTGGTGCGGAGGTTTTTGAACGTCTCGGCAAGACGATCTGAGAGGTTTCCAAAAGTTGCCATGATGCGTTTAGTTTAACCGGTGGCCGCTGCTACTTCGAAACGGATGCTGAGGCGCGGTTCCGTCAAATTCGGGCGAGCGTCAGTTCTGCGCCGCCACACTCGGTGCAATCAGCCGCTCGACCGCACGAACGACGTTGGCTCGGCGAACCGCGATTGCCGTCACGTCCGGAGGAGGGCCCCCGTGCGCGAGCACCGCCCCGGGCTCGTGAACCCAGGCTGAGGCGATGCCGAAGATGAGCGTCATGAGCTGCACCGGTTGCCAGGAAGCATCGACCCGACCGGCTGTCTGTGCCAAGCGGATGCGCCGCACCTGTTCGTCCCGATAGCCCAGCATGACCTCGAGGGCCGGCAGCCAGGTACCATCGGTCTCGAGGCGGGCCCAGTCGATCATGCGCAGGTGGTCACCGTGCAGCATTCCGTGATCGAACAGCGCTCCGGCGAAGGCCGGCACGTCATTGTCGGTGAGCACGGCATCGCTCGCGAACTCGCGCAGGTTGAGCTCCAACACCTCGAGGAACAGCTGCTGCTTGTCGGAGTAGTAGGCGTAGAGGCGTTCCTTGCTCGCCGCGGCGCTCTTGGCGATGCGGTCGATGCGGGCCCCGGCTAGTCCGTAGGCGGCGAATTCGGTGCGCGCCGCCTCAAGAATGCGGGTCTGGGGGTCTGCTCCGTCGCGTGCCATGTTTTCACTATAGTTCACAAAACGAACGAGTTCGTTCGGTTTGCACGATAGAGTCATTGTTATGCCCGGTATCAGTACAAACCAGTCCAGTTCTGCCCCGCCCGCGTCGGCGGCCACCGCGCCCCACCCACGAAAGTGGTTGCTGCTGGCCATCGTGGCGCTCGCCCAGCTCACCGTCGTACTCGACGGAACCATCGTGAACATCGCGCTCCCCCAGGCACAGACCGCGCTCGGCATGAGCGACGGCGAGCGCACCTGGGTCGTCACGCTGTACTCGCTTGTCTTCGGCGCGCTGCTGCTGCTCGGCGGGCGTATTGCCGACTTCTGGGGCCGCAAACGCTCCTTCATCGTGGGCATGGCCGGGTTCGCCATTGCCTCGGCCCTCGGCGGCGCCGCCCAGAGCACCTGGGAGCTACTCGCCGCCCGCGGCCTGCAGGGCCTGTTCGCCGCGCTGCTCGCGCCAGCCTCGCTCGCCCTGCTCACGGTCAACTTTCCCGGCGGCAAGGACCGCATCAAAGCCTTCGCCGTCTACGGCGCGATCGCCGGCGGCGGCGCGGCGGTCGGCCTCATCCTCGGCGGCGTGCTCACCGAGTACGCAAGCTGGCGCTGGTGCCTCTACGTGAACGTGCCGATCGCCATCGTGGCGATTGCGGCCGCCATCCCGGTCGTTCGCGAGAGCAAGGCACACGGAAATACCCGATATGACGTGCCGGGGACTATTCTCGTGGCACTCGGCCTCGGATCCCTGGTATTCGGCTTCGCGCAGGCCGAGAGTGGGTGGGCCAGCTCGCCCGTGCTCGTTTGCCTCCCGCTCGGACTGGTGTTGCTCGTGCTGTTCGTGCTGGTGGAAAAGCGGTCGAATCATCCGCTGCTGCCGCTACGCATTATGGCAAACAAGGTACGCGGCGGAGCCTTCCTCACGGCGCTGCTCTCGGGTGCTGCGCTGCTCGGAGGGCTGCTGTTTCTCACCCTGTACTTTCAAATCGTGCTGGGCTACACCCCGATTCAGTCCGGTCTGGCTTCCCTGCCGATGACCGCGACGATCATGA
Source organism: Cryobacterium sp. Hh38 (assembly GCF_004403235.1). Lineage (NCBI taxonomy): Bacteria > Bacillati > Actinomycetota > Actinomycetes > Micrococcales > Microbacteriaceae > Cryobacterium > Cryobacterium sp. Hh38. Next base: position 88,018 of record NZ_SOHD01000028.1, read on the forward strand.
TCGGTGCCGGCGTGCTGTCGAAGTTTCTGGCGCGTACCGGCGTGCGCATTCCGATGACCGTCGGACCGATCGTCGGCGCGGCCGGGCTGCTCTGGATGACTCAGATCACGGTGAACGGCAACTATTCGCTCGAGGTGCTGCCGGGGCTCATTCTGCTCGGCGCCGGACTCGCCATGATCTTCGTGCCGCTGCAGAACGTGGCTCTGTCGGGAATTGCCGAGCATGATGCCGGTGCGGCGAGCGCGGCCGTGACTGCGATGCAGCAGATCGGCGGTTCGCTCGGAACCGCCCTGTTCACCGCGCTGTACACCGCTGCCGTGAGTTCGTACCTGATCGGTAAGGTTCCCACCGAAGTCGTTCAGCTGGGCGCTCTCGTGAGCGGATACCAGTCCGCCTTCCTGTGGGCGGCCATCATTATCTTCGCGGCGGGGCCCATCGCCTTCTTCCTGGTGCGCCCGCGCAAGGAAGACCTGCTCGGCGCGGGGCAGGCCGCACACCTCGGGTAGCCCGGTTCGGGGCTGCCGGCGCTCACCTGGGCCCACCCTAAGGAACCGGGCCCACGATAGATCATGGGCCCGGTTTCCGGGCCCGGGCCCGGAAATGATGGGTTAGCTGTCCAGGGTTACCTGGACGGTGTCGCCGTGTACGTCGATTGTCACGACTAGCAGGCCGTCGGTGTCGTCGGGGCTGATGGCGTATTCGAGCACCGCGAAGTGCGCTTCGCTGCCGGCGCGGTGCGGGTGAAAGCCGATGCGCTGCAGGCGCAGCGAACGCAGGAAGTCAATTTGCTGGTCGCCGGAATCCCAGATGATGGCGTTTTCGATCGCTTCCTGGTCCATTTCGTCGAGCTGCTCGGCGATGTACTGGCTGGTCACGGAGACCTCGGCCGACAGATCAGCGACGAGGGATTCCCGCACCTGGGAGTCGAGGTCCTCCATCGACCCGATCATGGCCGCGGCGATATCGAGCGCTTCGGCGGTGACCGAATCTTCGTCGGGCGAGCTGAGGTCGATCTCGACGCTCTGGTCTCCGAGCTCAGCCGACTCCGACCAGTACACCTCGCCCTCGTCTTCGTCGCCGAGAATTCCGAAGAAATCGTGTTCGATGCTCATAGTGCTCCTCTTAAATTCTTCATCAGCCGACGAGTTTTTGCGCGAACACGTGCGGGGTGAAACCGGTGAGGTCGTTGATGCCCTCACCCTGCCCGACCAGCTTGATCGGAATGCCGGTCTTTTCCTGCACGGCGAGCACGAAGCCGCCACGCGCTGAGCCGTCAAGTTTGGTCAGCACGAGCCCGGTCACCCCGGCGTGCTCGATGAACGCCTCGGCCTGGGCAAGCCCGTTCTGACCAGTCGTGGCGTCGAGCACGAGCAGCACCTCGGCGATCGGTCCCTGCTTTTCGACGACCCGGCGAATCTTGGTCAGCTCGTCCATCAGTCCGCCCTTGGTCTGCAACCGCCCGGCGGTGTCGATGAGCACGATCTCGATGCCCTCGTTCTTCGCCTTCTCGACCGTCTGAAAGGCGACGGAGGCCGGATCCTGGCCGGTCATCTGCGGCTTCACGATCTGCGCCCCGGCTCGTTCGGCCCAGGTCGCCAGCTGCTCGACCGCCCCCGCCCGAAAAGTGTCGGCCGCGCCGATAACGACGCTGCGACCGTAGGTCTGCAGAAACTTGGCGAATTTGCCGATCGTGGTGGTCTTGCCGACGCCATTGACGCCGACGACGAGCACGATGGCCGGCCGTTCGGAGAGGGTCAGGGTGGAGTCGAGAACGGACAGCCGCTCTTCAATTCCTTCGCGCAGCATCCGCTGTAAATCGGCAGGGTCGGTCGTGTTGTACTTGGCGACCTTGGCACGCAGGTCGGCGATGACCGACTCGGTGATATTCGGGCCGAAATCGGCCTGCAGCAGGGCGTCCTCGAGGTCGTCCCAGGTCTGCGCGTCGATGGTCTTCTTCGTGAACATTCCGCGCAGTGCGCCGGAGAGGGACCAGGGGGTGCGTTCAGCCATGTCCCTAGCCTACGGGGGCGCCGCCGCCTTGCGCGCGGCGAGCGGCACCAGCTTGTCCCCGTGGCAGCAATGGCCGGTGAGCGGCACCAACCAAGCGGATGTCCGCGACACCACTCAGGCGCCGCCGTCATCCACTGCCCGGAAGGCGCGCCGAGTACCCGGCGGTCTGTATGACGCTGCGTGACAGTGTGTGACAGCACGTGACCCTCGGCTGCGACATTGCACCGTGGTCGCAGTAGCGTTGGCGGGGTCGCTGCGATCGAAATCATTGGAGCGGCGCCGCAAACCGAGGGAGCCGACGTGCCGAACGAAACCGAGACGGTGCCCACCGTCACGACGGGGGCCGAGAACGCTCCGGCGGCAGCCACCAAGCTGGCAGCAGCTCGCTCGCCGCGGCCATCCACCCGTCCGAACGGCCAGTGGAAGATCGACGGCACCGAACCGCTCAACGGCAACGAGGTCTGGAAACAGGTCGACAATGGCCTCGCCGTGCGCGGCCGCATCGAGCAGATCTATTCCAAGCAGGGTTTCGACTCGATCGACGGCACCGACCTGCACGGCCGTTTTCGCTGGTGGGGCCTCTACACGCAGCGCAAGCCCGGCATCGACGGCGGCAAGACCGCCACCCTGGAACCGGAAGAGCTCGAAGACCGCTACTTCATGCTTCGGGTGCGCATCGACGGCGGCCAGCTCACGACCGAACAGGCCCGTGTGATTGGTGAGGTGTCCCGCGACTTCGGCCGCGACACCGCCGACCTGACCGACCGCCAGAACATTCAGCTGCACTGGATCCAGATCGAGGACATGCCCGAAATCTGGCGCCGCCTCGAAGCCGTCGGACTCGAAACCACCCAGGCCTGCGGTGATGTGCCGCGCGTGTTCCTCGGCTCCCCCGTGGCCGGCATCGCCGCCGACGAACTCATCGACCCGACCGAGTCGATCAACGAGCTTGCCCGCAAATATCTCGGCACCGACGAATTCGCCAACCTGCCGCGCAAGTTCAAGACCGCCATCACCGGTCACCCCAGCCAGGACGTCGTGCACGAGATCAACGACATCGGCCTCGTGGCCGTGGAGCACCCCGAACTCGGCATCGGCTACGATCTCTGGGTCGGCGGCGCGCTCAGCACCACCCCGCGTCTGGCCGAACGGCTCGGAGCCTTCGTCGCTCCCGACCAGGTGTCCGAGGTTTGGCGCGGCGTCGTCTCCATCTTTCGGGACTACGGCTACCGCCGCCTGCGCGGCAAGGCCCGCCTCAAGTTTCTGCTCGCCGAGTGGGGCACCGACAAGTTCCGTCGTATTCTCGAAGACGAATATCTCGGTTATACCCTGCCCGACGGCCCTGCCGCACCGCGCCCGAAGACGCAGGGCGACCACATCGGTGTGCACAAGCAGAAGGACGGCCGCTTCTACATCGGGCTGGCCCCCTTCGTCGGTCGTATCTCCGGTCAGACCCTTACCCGTGTCGCCGACCTGCTCGAAGCCCACGGTTCGAGCCGACTGCGCACCACGCCGCACCAGAAGCTCGTCGTGCTCGACATCGCCGAAGAACACGTCGAACCCCTGATCGCGGCCCTCGACGAGATCGGGCTGTCGGCCCGCCCGAGCCTGTTCCGCCGCTCGACCATCGCCTGCACCGGCATTGAATTCTGCAAGCTCGCCATCGTCGAGACCAAGCAGACGGCAACGGATGCCATCCTCGAGCTGGAGAAACGGCTCGCCGGAATCGATGCCCCGCACCCGATCAGCCTGCACGTGAACGGATGCCCCAACTCCTGCGCCCGCATTCAGACTGCGGACATCGGGCTCAAGGGCCAGCTGCTGCCCGACGGCAACGGCGGGTCCACCCCCGGCTTCCAGGTGCACCTCGGCGGCGGCCTGGTCTCCGCTGACCGTGACGAGGCCGGCCTCGGCCGTACCGTGCGCGGCCTCAAGGTAACCGCCGAGAACCTCGCCGACTATGTCGAGAGCCTCGTGCTGCGTTTCCTGGCCGCCCGCACCGACGACGAAACCTTTGCCCAGTGGGCGCACCGCGCCGACGAGGAGGACCTCAAATGAGCGCCATCAATCTGAACGCGGTCAAACAGGCCGCGGCATCCGTTGCCCGTGACCTGCCGCCGCGCCGACCGGCCGCCGAACTGCAGGCCCTCGCCGAAGCTGGCTCAGCCGAACTCGAAGCGGCCGCAGCAGCCAACGGGCGCGAGGCCACCGCTGCGGAGGTCGTGGCCTGGGTCGCGCGCAACTTCGGCGCCGACAGTGTCGCCGTCGCCTGCTCCATGGCCGACGCGGTACTCCCCGAGATCGTGTCTAAGCAGCTGCCCGACGTCGACGTGCTCTTTCTCGATACCGGCTACCACTTCGCCGAAACCTACGAGACCCGCGACGCTGTCGCCGCCGCCCTTCCGGTGACTGTCGTTGACGTGCTGCCGCTCACGACAGTTCCGGAGCAGGACGCCCTGCACGGCGCCGAACTGTTCGCCCGCGACCCCAACTCCTGCTGCGCCATGCGCAAGGTGGAACCGCTACAGCGTTCGCTCGGCGACTACGAACTGTGGTTCACCGGTGTGCGCCGCGACGAAGCCCCTACCCGCGCCAACACGCCCCTGGTCACCTGGGACGAACGCAATGGCCTGGTCAAGGTCAACCCGGTCGCCGCCTGGAGCTACGACGAACTGATGGATTACGCCACCGAGAATCACGTGCCGGTGAACGTACTCCTGTCGCAGGGCTACCCCTCCATCGGCTGTGCCCCGTGCACCCAGCCCGTCGCGGCGGGAGCCGATCCCCGTTCCGGCCGTTGGGCCACCCTCAAGAAGACAGAATGCGGGCTCCACCTATGACTACCACGACGGCACACCGCCTTTCCGAACTCGACGTGCTCGAGAGCGAAGCCATCCACATTATTCGTGAGGTCGTCGCCGAGTTCGAGCGGCCCGTGCTCATGTTCAGCGGCGGCAAGGACTCCGTCGTGGTGCTGCACCTCGCCGCGAAGGCCTTTTGGCCGGGCAAGATTCCCTTCTCGCTGCTGCACGTGGACACCGGCCACAACTTCCCCGAGGTGCTGGAGTTTCGCGACAAGACCGTCGCAGCGCACGGGGTGCGCCTCACGGTCGCCAAGGTCGAGGATTACGTCGCCGACGGCCGTCTCGCCGAACGCGCCGACGGCACCCGCAACCCGCTGCAGACCCTCCCGCTACTCGACGCCATCGCCGCCGGCCGGCACGACGCTGTCTTCGGTGGCGCCCGCCGCGACGAAGACAAAGCCCGCGCCAAGGAACGCATCCTCTCCCTGCGCGACGAATTCGGCCAGTGGGACCCGCGCAACCAGCGCCCCGAACTGTGGAACCTCTACAACGGCCGCCACACCGTCGGCCAGCACGTGCGCGCCTTCCCGATCAGCAACTGGACCGAACTCAACGTCTGGCGCTACATCGAACGCGAAAACATCGAGCTGCCCCCGCTTTACTACGCCCACGAGCGTGAGGTCTACCGCCGCGACAATATGTGGCGCTCGGTCAGCCCGGTCAGCCTGCCCCGTGCCGACGAAACCGTCGAAACGCGCACGGTTCGGTACCGCACGGTGGGTGATATGAGCTGCACCGGTGCGGTCGACTCGACCGCAGCATCCGTCGCCGATGTCGTGCGCGAAGTGGGCGTTTCCACCATCACCGAACGAGGCGCAACCCGCGCCGACGACCGCATTTCAGAGGCCGCCATGGAAGACCGCAAGAAGGAAGGATACTTCTGATGCGCGTCCCCATCTCCGCGGTCGGCGTCACCCTGGCCGTGACGCTGCTGCTGAGCGGATGCTCCGGCGCGGCCTCCGCCACCGGGCCGGTCCAGGAAATCCGACTCGGCTACTTCGACAACCTCACCCATGCCCCGGCCTTGGTCGGCATCGAGCAGGGATTCTTCGCCGACGCCCTCGGCGAAACGACCCTGACCGCCCAGGCTTTCGGTGCCGGTCCGGCCGCGATCGAGGCGCTCAGCGCCGGTGCTATCGATGCCGCCTACGTCGGTCCGAGCCCGGCCATCAACACGTTTGTTCAGAGCAAGGGGCAGAGCGCGGTGATCGTGGCGGGTGCCACAATCGGCGGCGCCGCCCTCGTCGTGCGCGACGGCATCGACTCCCCCGCCGACCTCGCCGGCACGACTCTCGCCTCCCCTCAGCTCGGCAACACGCAGGACATTGCCCTCCGCTCCTGGCTCGAGGACGAGGGTTACGAGACCAGCACGACCGGTGGCGGCGACGTGACGGTCACCCCGACCGACAACGCCCGCGCGCTCACCCTGCTGCAGAGTGGGCAGATCGACGGCGCCTGGCTGCCCGAACCTTGGGTCTCTCGGCTGGTGCTCGAAGCGGATGCTCACGTGCTCGTCGAAGAATCATCCCGGTGGCCGAAGGGCGAATTCCCCACGACCGTGCTGCTTGTCGGTGCTGATTTCAATCGCGACCACCCGGAAACGGTGCGGGCGCTGCTCGAGGGACACACGGCATCCATTGCCTGGCTGAACGAGCACCAGGCCGAGGCGGCCGGCGTGATCAACGCGAAGCTGACCGCCGACACCGGCAAGCCGCTCGCCGACGCGGTCATCGAACGCGCATTGGTCGGCCTGCACTTCACCAATGACCCCCTGGCCGGCACTTTTCCGGTCTCGCTGAAACGAGCAGTCTCTGCCGGCCTCGCAAAAGACGGCGACCTCAATGGCTTGTTTGACCTGACCCAGCTCAACGGCATTCTCGCCGCAGCGCAAGGCGCGCCTGTTTCGGCCGCCGGACTCGGAACGGAGTAATCGCATGACCCTCACCATTGACACCCAGGACCTCACCACGGAAGCCGCCGTCGCCGCCCCCGAAGGCACCCTGTTCCGCTTCGCGACGGCCGGTTCGGTCGACGACGGCAAGTCCACCCTGGTGGGCCGGCTGCTGCACGATTCGAAGGCGATCCTCGCCGACCAGCTCGAAGCCGTCACCCGCACGTCCACCGAGCGTGGCTTCGGCGGCGAGAGCGGTGGCATCGACTTCGCCCTGCTGACCGACGGCCTGCGCGCCGAACGCGAACAGGGCATCACCATCGACGTGGCCTACCGCTACTTCGCGACTCCCGCCCGCTCGTTCATTCTCGCCGACTGCCCCGGCCACGTGCAGTACACCCGCAACATGGTCACCGGCGCCACCACAGCGGATGCCGTCATCATGCTCATCGACGCCCGCAAGGGCGTGCTCGAGCAGACCCGCCGGCACCTCAGCGTTGTCGCCCTGTTGCGCGTGCCGCACGTAATCGTCGCGGTCAACAAGATCGACCTCCTCGATTACAACGAGGCCTCCTTCCGTGAGGTGGAGGCGAGCGTTCGCTTGGTCACCGCCGAACTCGGCCTCGGTTCTGACTCGCGTGCGGAGGTCCACGTCATTCCGGTGTCGGCCCTGGTCGGCGACAACGTCGTCGACCGCTCCGAGCGCACCCCCTGGTATGCCGGTCCGAGCCTGCTCGAACTGCTCGAAACCCTCACCGTGATCGACGACCTCGACGATTCCGGGCGCGCCACCGAGGCGTTCCGCCTGCCGGTTCAGCTCGTGCTGCGGCCGCAGGGCGCGGTCGTCGTCTCCCCGGAACTGGTCGATTCCTACCGCGACTACCGGGCCTACGCCGGGCAGGTCGCGAGCGGCAGCATCAAGGTCGGCGACATGGTAAGCGTCGAGCCCGGCGGAGGCACCAGCACCGTCACCGGTATCGACTTCGCCGGAGTGCAGCTCGACGAGGCCTTCGCGCCCCAGTCGATCGCGCTGCGCCTGGCCGACGACCTCGACATCGCCCGAGGGGCCGTCATCGCGGCCGCAGGCAGCCTGCCCCCGGTCACCCGCGCCCTCGAAGCCGATTTGTTCTGGCTCGACCCGCGTCCGCTCGCACCGGGAGCCCGCGTGCTCCTGAAGTTCGGCACGACCGTCGTGCAGGCCCTGATTCGCGAGGTCACCGGCCGCCTCGACCTCACGACCCTCGGCGTCGAACCCGCCACCAGCCTGGCCGTGAACGATATCGGGCAGGCCAACATCCGTTTGTCGCGCGATTTGCCGGTGGAACGCTATGCGCAGAATCGTCGCTCCGGGGCGTTCCTCGTCATTCACCCGCAGGACGGCGCAACCCTGGCCGCCGGTATCGTCACCGCGCCGGGCGAGCCCACCCGCGCCGGCGACGGCTCGGGTGCCGGGTCGGACGTGTCGCCGTGACCTCCCTGACCAGCGTGTCTGTCGCCCCGGCCCCGACCGCGCTCGAACCCGTCGCGATCACGATCGATGGCCTCGGTAAGCGCTACGGCACCGGTCCGCTCGTGCTCGATGACATCAACCTGTCGATCGAAGCCGGCCAGTTCGTCTGCCTGCTCGGGGCAAGCGGATGTGGAAAGTCCACGCTGCTCAACATCATTGCCGGCCTGGAGAAACCCACCGAGGGCGCCGTCACCGTGGCGAGCGGCAAGGCCGCCGTCATGTTCCAGGACGCAGCGCTGTTTCCGTGGCTGACGGCCGGCCGCAACGTGGAGCTGGCCCTGAAACTGCGCGGGGTTCCGCGCAAGGACCGCCGAGCGGATTCCCTCGAACTGCTCGACCTGGTCAACCTCGCCGATGCCGCCGACAAACGCCCGCACGAACTCTCCGGGGGTATGCGGCAGCGGGTCGCCCTGGCCCGCTCGCTCGCGCAGGACCGCAAGGTGCTGCTGATGGACGAACCCTTCGCCGCGCTCGACGCCATCACCCGCGACCTGCTGCACGAAGAACTCGAACGGGTCTGGCGCCAGACCGGCCGCACGATCGTGTTCGTCACCCACAACGTGCGCGAGGCCGCACGGCTGGGACAGCGCATTCTGCTGATGTCCTCACGCCCAGGCCGCATCGTCAACGAATGGACCATCACCGACACCGGCTCCCGCCGGATCGAGTCCCCCGAGGTCGCCCGCCTCGGTGACGAAATCACTGACCAGCTGCGCGAGGAGATCCGCCGCAATGCCGCTTGATGCTCGCACCGACACCATTCGTGGCGGAGCAACCAACGACCCGAGCCACGACGAACTGCGCCGCCTCGAAGCCGGTTTGGATTCGCTGCAGGCCGTTCCCGAAACGCCCCGCGGCGCCTTTCGCCGCACCCTCGACGGTGTCCTTCCCCCGATTCTGCTGCTCATTGCGCTGGTCGCGGCCTGGCAGGTTTACATTCTCATCGTCAAACCCCGGCCCGACCTCACTCCCGGCCCCTTAGACGTATTCGATTCCCTCGTGAGTGCCTGGTCGAGCGACCGCCTGCAACTCGCGGTATCGACGAGCCTCGAGCGCGGCGGTCTCGGCTTTCTCATCGCCATCGCCATCGGCACCCCGATCGGGCTGCTGCTCGCGGAGTGCCGCCCGGTGCGGCGTGCGCTCGGACCGCTGCTCTCCGGCTTGCAGGTGCTCCCCTCGGTCGCCTGGGTTCCCGCCGCGATCATGTGGTTCGGCCTCACCGACGCCACGGTGTACTTCGTCATTCTGATGGGCGCTGTCCCCTCGATTGCCAATGGGCTCGTCTCGGGCGTCGATCAGATTCCACCGCAGCTGCGCCGCGTCGGCACGGTACTCGGCGCCTCGCACCTGCAGATGGCGACCCTCGTGGTGTTGCCCGCCGCCCTGCCCGGCTATTTCTCCGGCCTCAAGCAGGGCTGGGCCTTCGCCTGGCGCTCACTCATGGCCGCCGAGATCATCACCATGGGCGGCACGATCGGCTTCGGTCTCGGTTCCATGCTGCACCAAAGCCGCGAGCTCGCCGACCTGTCCGGGGTGCTCGCCACGATCCTGGTGATTCTGTTCGTCGGAATCCTGGTGGAACTCGTGATCTTCGCCCCGATCGAGCGTCGCCTGCTGCGCCGCCGCGGACTGATGGCCGCTGGCCTGCGCTGACCCGCCCGCATCCACTCTTCTTCCCTTTGTTTGAAAGGCTCCTTATGACCCCCGCTCCCTCTGCACTGCGCGTTGCCATTATCGGCGCCGGCCCGGCCGGAATCTACGCCGGCAATATTCTCAACCGGCTCGTGCTCGAAACCGGTCACACCGTGGCCATCGACCTGTTCGATGCGCTGCCGGCCCCCTACGGACTCATTCGCTACGGCGTCGCCCCCGACCACCCGCGCATCAAGGGCATCGTCAAGTCGTTGCAGGAGATGCTCGACGCAGGCATCATTCGTTTCATCGGCAACGTCACCTACGGCACCGACCTGACCCTGGCTGATCTGCGCGAGCACTACCACGCGGTCATCTTCGCCACCGGCGCCATTCTCGACGCCCCGCTCGTCATTCCCGGCATCGACCTGCCCGGCTCGTTCGGCGCCGCCGACTTCGTCTCCTGGTACGACGGCCACCCCGATGTGCCGCTGGAATGGCCGCTCGACGCGACCGACGTGGCCGTCATCGGAAACGGCAACGTCGCCCTCGACGTGGCCCGCATCCTGGCCAAGCACGCCGACGATCTGCTCAGCACCGACATTCCCGCCTCGGTCTACGCCGGGCTCGCCGGATCCCCGGTGACCGACGTGCACGTGTTCGGCCGCCGCGGGCCGTCACAGGTGAAATTCACCCCGATCGAACTGCGCGAACTCGCCGATATTCCCGACGTCGACCTCGTCGTCTACGCCGAAGACTTCACTCCCGATTCGCACAGCGAACAGCTCGTCGCCAGCAACAACCAGGTCAAGATCATGACCCGCACGCTGAACGGATGGCTCACCAAGGCTCCGCTCGGCGCCTCACGTCGCCTGCACCTCCACTTTCTGCACTCGCCGGTCGAGGTCTACGGCGATGGACGAGTGGAAGGCATCCGCTTTGAACGTACCGAACACACCGGAGACGGTGGCGTGCGGTCGACCGGCCAGATCGTCGACTACCCGGTGCAGGCCGTCTATCGCGCGGTCGGCTATCGGGGCAGCGCTCTGACCGAGGTGCCGTTCGACGCCGTGCGCGGCGTCATTCCGAACGACGGCGGGCGGGTGCTTGATGCCGCCGGCGAGCCTCTTGCCGGGCTGTACGCCACCGGGTGGATCAAGCGCGGCCCGGTCGGCCTGATCGGCCATACCAAAGGCGACGCCCTCGAGACGGTGACCCGGCTCGTGGCCGACCTGCCCGCGCTCGTCTCCGGCGAAACGGCTGACGAATCAGCGGAGGCGATTCTGACCCTGCTGGCGGAGCGCGGCGTCGAGTTCACGACCTGGGAGGGCTGGCGCACCCTGGACGCGCACGAGCAGCTGCTCGGCGCGCAGGACCTGGTCACTCCCGGTCGGGAGCGAGTCAAAGTCGTCTCTCGGGCCGAACAGGTTGCGATCTCTCGCACAGAAGCGTTGCTGACACTGTGACCTATGTGATTGCGCTGCCCTGCGTCGATGTCAAAGATCGTGCCTGCATCGACGAATGCCCGGTGGACTGCATCTATGAAGGCGAACGCTCCCTCTATATTCACCCCGATGAGTGCGTCGACTGCGGCGCCTGCGAACCGGTCTGCCCGGTCGAGGCCATCTACTACGAAGACGACCTGCCCGAACAGTGGGCCGACTATTACAAGGCCAACGTCGAATTCTTCGACGACCTCGGCTCCCCGGGCGGCGCGGCCAAGGTCGGCGTGCTCGCCAAGGACCACGCGTTGATCAGCGCGCTGCCGCCACAGGGGTAACGGCGCGACTGCTATTCTGCACGCTATGGATAAGGCTCGGGCTTGAGGCCGGCACTGTGGGTAGCACTGCTCATTGCAGGAGCACTTCTCATCGCGCTCGTGATTCTGTATGCCGCAGGCTTGCTCGGCAACGAAGCGGTGGCGAATGCCGCAACAGCATCCGCTTAGGTCGGAACCGCTTCCAGGGTGATGACGGCGAGGAATCCCCGTCCGAGAACTTCCGGGGCTGGATCGTCGCCGCGCACGGTATCGAGGGCACCCAGCTTGGCCTCCTCGCCGCCGGCGGTCACGACGGCGTACCCCTTCAGCAGTAGGGCGAATTGGTCGTCGAACACCGGGTGGGCGCGTTTCTTCGACAGCTCGACGATCGACAGAAAGCCCTTGAATGCTCCGCGCCTCGTCATCACATTCAGGTCTCTGGTATCGCCGACCGGCAGGGCGCAGCTCGTCGCGCTGTCACCGGAAAACCGGAATGGCCGGTATTGCTCCATGGCGTGCTCTTCGCCATCGACGATCACGACCATCAGCTCGCCCTCGATCACCGTGAGGATGCGGTCGACCCCTGGAAAACTCGAGAAATCACCGGCCGCGGTCACGTCGGCGATGCTGATGCGCCAGTCGAAGTCCACCGCGCCGGCGGGGAAGGACGCCACCTCGCGGGTGGTCCCTCCGCCGTTACGCCAGGGGGCGGGTCGAAGAGAGTCAAGTCGAATAATGTGCATGATTTCAGGCTCAGGTTAGCAGACGGCAGACGCCGAGCGGTCAGGACGCCGCCGGTTCCCGGTCGCGCTCTCGTTGGTCAGCACGAGTCCCCACGCGCTGACCGACGACGGCGCTGACCCCGTCTTGCCGCATACTGACGCCATAGAGGGCATCCGCTATTTCCATGGTGCGTTTCTGGTGCGTGATGACGATGAGCTGGCTGGTTTCGCGCAGATCTTCGAAGATGGTCAGCAGCCGGCCGAGGTTGGCGTCGTCAAGGGCCGCTTCCACTTCGTCCATAATGTAGAACGGGCTGGGGCGGGCCTTGAAAATGGCGATCAGCAGAGCGACCGCGGCGAGGGAACGTTCACCGCCCGAAAGCAGCGAGAGCCGTTCGATCTTCTTGCCGGCCGGTTTGACCGACACCTCGATGCCGGTCGTCAGCAGATCATCGGGGTCGGTGAGCCAGATACTGCCGCTGCCGCCGGGAAACAGCACCGGGAACACCTCGGCGAAGGCCGCCTGGGTGTCGTCGAAGGCGTCGGAGAAGATGGCCTGCATCTTCTCGTCGATGTCGGCGATGATGGTGAGCAGGTCGCTGCGAGTTTCGGTGAGGTCGGTGAGCTGTTCGGTGAGAAATCGGTGCCGCTGCTCGAGCGCGGCGAATTCTTCGAGCGCGAGCGGGTTGACCCTGCCCAACTGGCCGAGCTTGCGTTCGGCGGCCGCGAACCGCTTCTGCTGTTCAGCCCGATTAAAGCGGATGCCGTCGGCTCTGCGGCCCGCGATGTCGCGATCGCTCGCGGTGCGGTCGTCGCTGTCGCGCTCACCGGCAGCGCGTTCACTGGCCCCACTGGCGTGCGGGGTGCTGTCGGCGCCGGAGTCGTCAGAGACGATCATGCCGTCGGTCGGGATCAGCTGATCGGGCCCGTACTCGGCCACAAGCACGTCTTCGGTCAGGCCCAGTTCGCTGCCGGCCCGTTCGAGCAGAGCCGAGAGGTGCAGCTTCTTCTCGTAGATCTCGAGTTCGAGACCGTGCACGTTCTCGGTGATCGCGGCCAGCCGCTCACGCCAGGCGCTCTCGTCGAGGCGAAGCTGCTGCAGTTCGGTGTTCTGACTGGTGCGTTCGGCCTCGGCGCTGGCCAGACGCAGCCGGGCCTCGGCGACCGAGCGGTCGGCCGCGGCGAGCACGGCCGGGAGCGCCTCGGCAACGCGGGAAGCGGCATCCACTTGGCGGCGGCGAATGACGGCGCGCCGGGCCGCGGCCTCGGCGGCCGTATGCTCGGCCGCGAGCTGCTCGGTCAGGGCGACGACGTGTGCCTCACCGGCCCGCACCCGTTCGCGGGCCGTTTCAACTTGGAGGCGAGCTTCCACCTCACGATCCCGGGCGACCTCCAGCTCACGGTAGAGCGCATCGCGCACGGTCGCATCGAGGAGGGGTCGTGGCCGGGACTGGGCGGTGACCAGCGTGGCGGACGCCTCGGCGACGACGGCTTCGACCTCTTCGACGGCGCGGGTCGCGAGTGTCAGGGCGGCGCTGACCCGGGCGAGGTCGGCGGTCGCGGCGTCGGCCTGCACCGTGAGGCGGCCGCGGCGTTCCGTCTGAGTGGCGAGCTGCGTTTCGAGGGCGCGCACGGCCGCCCGCGCGCTGACCGACTGCTCTTTGTGCGCGTGCAGCAGGGTACGCTGATCGCCGAGGTCGAAGCGCACCCGCTCGATCAGTGCTGTGACGGTGGTTAGCTTTTCGGCGGCGGTGTCGCGTTCGGCGACGAGTTCGAGTTTGCTCGGCCGGGCGCCGGATCCGCCGCGCACGACCCACGGGCCCAGCACCTCACCGACGAGTGTGATGATCGTCACGGTGTCGGTCAGCTGGGCGGCGCGGGCTACGGCGAGATCGTCGGCGATCACGGTCTGGGCGAGCAGAGCACGCACTCCGGCCGGCCCGTCGACGACCGACGTCGCCCAACGGATGCCCGCGCCCAGATCAACGCTGGAATCAACGCCCGGAGCCAGGGTGTCGGCACCGTCCGCGATGAGGAGTTCGACCCGGCCGAGATCGTCGGTGTGGGCGTGGCCGATGGCTTCCAGTGCTGCCTCGCGGTTGTCGGCCAGCACCGCGTCGGCGAGAGACCCGAGCGCGGCGGCGATCGCCGCCTCGAACCCGGGTTGCACGCGCACCCGATCGGCCACCAGGCCACGGATACCGGGGAGCTGCGCGCCGAGGAGTGCGGAGGAACCGTCTTTCTGGTCGAGTGCGAGGGAAAATGCACCCTGCCGGGCCGCCTGGGCGTCGCGCTCGCGTTCGTGCTGGTGCAGCTCATCGCGCAGTCGTTCCACGTCGGCCTCGACGCGCTGCACTGCGGTCTGCGCCAGTGCGAGTGCCTCGGACAGGTCGTCGGAGTCTGGTTCTTCGGCGGCCTCGGTCACGGCCGTTTCGAGCTCGGCCAGCTGACTTTGTGCCTTCTCGCTGCGATCGAACGCCGCGTCGAGGGCGTTCTGCTGCCGTAGTTGTTCGCCGCGTACAGCGGCCAGCCGCGACCGGGCCGTCTCGGACTGGCCGGTCAGCTGCGAGATTTCGAGATCATGCCGGGTGACGAGCGCAGCCTGAGCGGCGATGTCGTCGTCGACGGCATCCAGCTGCGACCGTGCCGCCGCGCTCTGCTCCCGGGCGGTGCCCCAGGCCGTCTCGGCCGTCCCGATGCTTGCGCGCAGTTGTTCAACCTCGGCAGCAGCATCCGTCAGCATGGCGGGCGTGACGCTGAAGGCCGGACCGGTCGGCTCAGCCTGCGAACCGAGCAGGGCCAGTCGCTGGTTGGCGAGAGTGAACAGGCCGCGCAGGCGTTCCTGCACCGACTCCAGGCCAAAACTGGTGCGGCGGGCCAGATCGACGGCGTCGCCGACCTGGGCCAGTTCGAGCCGCTGCACCCGACCCTGCTTCTGCGCGAGCTGCTCCTGCAGCACGACCCGTTCGGTGTGCCGTTCGCTCTCGGTGTGATTATGGGCGTCGAGCGCGGCGCGCAGCAGCACAACGTCGTCAGCGAGCAAGCGCGCGCGGGCATCGCGCACCACGGCGGCGATGGTCTGCGCCTCGCGGGCGATGTCGGCCTGACGGCCGAGCGGTTTGAGCTGGCGGCGAATTTCCCCGGCGAGGTCGCTCAGCCGGGTGAGGTTGGTCTGCATGGCGTCGAGCTTGCGCAGCGTTTTCTCTTTGCGACGTCGGTGTTTAAGAATGCCCGCGGCTTCTTCGATGAAGCCGCGACGCTCTTCGGGGGTCGCACGCAGCACGGCGTCGAGCTGACCCTGACCGACGATGACGTGCATCTCCCGGCCGAGACCGGAATCGCTGAGCAGCTCTTGCATATCGAGCAGCCGACAGGTGCGCCCGTTGATGGCGTATTCACTCGCGCCATTGCGAAACAGCGTGCGGGAGATGGTGACCTCGGAGTACTCGATCGGCAGGGCGCCGTCGGAGTTGTCGATGGTGAGGATGACTTCGGCCCGACCGAGCGGCCCGCGCGTCGATGTGCCGGCGAAGATGACGTCTTCCATCTTGCCGCCGCGCAGGGTTTTCACACCCTGCTCCCCCATCACCCAGGCGAGCGCGTCGACCACGTTGGACTTGCCCGACCCGTTCGGGCCGACCACGCACGTAACGCCGGGCTCGAAGGCGAACGTCGTCGGCTGCGCGAACGATTTGAACCCCTTGAGGGTGAGGCTCTTCAGATACAACGGGCACCCTTTCGGTCGGTCGGCCGCGAGTCCTGGTCTCGGGGCTGGTTCAACGGTACCCTGCGCCACCGACAGCGGCCGGGACATCCGCTTATTGGGAAGAGTTGCGTGCAGAACCGCGGAGACGTTTCGGCGGCCTCGGCACTCAGATCGGGGCTGCGGGCGAAATTATCCGCGGTTCTATGCGGGGCCGGCCGCACGGACTGGTGCTGTTCGGATTACTGTGGCGCAGCATGAGCGACTTCTCAATCGACGAACTCGTCATTCCCGCTACACCGCACGCGCCCAGCTGGCCCGACTTCGTGGCGGTGGCCGCGCTGCGAAACCTCGTCGAGGCTGAGGGGTTTGGTACGAACGCACTCAACTATTCGGCTGCCGAGCTGCTGCCCGGATGGCTCAATCCGAAATACGACCCTAAGCGCATGTTCGTTGCTCGGGTTGAGGGCACAGTGGTGGCCCGCGCCACCTATGAAACCCTGCTCGACGCAAACGACGACCATGCCTGGCTGGGCGTGCAGGTGCTGCCAGCCTGGCGCAGGTGCGGCATCGGCACGGCCCTCGCCGACCGGGTCGAACACCTTGTCGGGACCGAGAATCGGCACGAGCTGATCGTGTACACGGTGTCTGCGGATACCCCCGGAGAACGCCTGACCGCACCGACCGGCTTCGGGTCGGTCCCACAAGACAACGCCGAGGTGCGTTTTCTGCTCGCGCGCGGCTACCGGCTAGAACAGGTCGAGCGCGGCAGCCGACTCGCACTACCCGCCGACGAGGGCGTGATCCGCCGCTTTCAAGCGGATGCAGCAGCGCACGCCGGCGGCGACTACACCGTTCACTATTGGAGCGCGGGCACTCCCCCGCGCTGGCGCGACGACCTCGCCGTCCCCTATACCCGGATGAGCACCGACGCCCCGACTGCGGGCCTTACGGAACCCGAAGACGTCTGGACCGCCGACCGGCTGGTCGACGAGGAGACCTCCCGTGGCTCCAGCCCCCGGAGAATGCTCACCGCCGCCGCGCTGCACGAGCCGAGCGGTCACCTGGTCGCCTTCACCCAGCTGTCGGTACCGGCCGAACGCGAGCGGTCCGTCAGCCAGGAGGACACCCTGGTCTTGCGGGAACACCGCGGGCACCGCCTCGGCATGCTACTGAAGACGGCGAATTTGGAGTATCTTGCGCAGGAAAGCCCGGGGCATCCGTCGGTGACGACCTTCAACGCCGAAGAGAACCGGCACATGCTCGTGGTCAACGAGGCGCTCGGCTTCGTGCCGATGGGCTATGAGGGTGCCTGGAAACGGGTCGTGCCGGCCGAAAAATGATCCGGAAAACCGAGGGCTCCGACCGGCAGTCAGCGCAGGCGCTGGCAGCGCGGGCAGAAGTGCGAGCCGCGGTTCATGAACTGCTCGCGCACGATCAGGGTCCCGCAACGGGAGCACGGCGTGCCCTGCCGACCGTAGGCCTCGAGGCTGTGCGCGAAGTAGCCGGACTGCCCGTTCACGTTGACGTACTGGGCGTCGAAGCTGGTGCCGCCCTCGGCGAGGGCACGCTGCAGAATGGTGCGCACGGCCGCGAGCAACGTTCTGGCCTTCGCCGCCGACAGCGATGCTGCGGGCTGCTCGTAGTGGATCCGCGCGGCAAAGAGCGCCTCGTCCGCGTAAATATTGCCGATGCCGCTGATCAGGTTCTGGTCGAGCAGCGCCCGCTTGATGCCGGTGTTCTTGCGCGCGAGAGCGGCGAAGAAGGCGTTCGAAGCAAACGAGGGGTCGATCGGGTCGCGAGCAATGTGCGCTACCTGTGAGGGAATGCGGTTCTGCCAGGCGGCATCCGCTTGGGGCTGACCCGAATATCCGCCCGGCAGGCTGTCACGGGTCGGGCCCATCGCGTCGACGGCCATGCTGCCGAAGATGCGCTGGTCGACGAAATTGACCCACAGCTCGCCGTGGGTCGGGTGTTCCAGCGTCAAGCGGATGCGCAACATGCGATCCTCCGCGGCACCCGGTGTGCGCAGCAGCACCTGGCCGCTCATACCGAGGTGAACGACCAGGGCGCGATCGCTGTCGAGGGGCAACCAGAGGAATTTGCCGCGACGCACGGCGGCGAGAATTCGCCGCCCCGTGAGCTGCTCGGCGAAGGATCCGGCCGCCGGAACGTGCCGACGCAGGGAGCGCTCGTCGAAGATTTCAACCCCGGTGACGAGAGCGCCGGTGACGGCCGGCTGGAGACCGGCACGCACGACCTCCACCTCGGGGAGCTCCGGCATAGAAGTTAGAGCGCGTTGAGCTGGTCGATTGCGTCACGAGCCGCAGCCATTTCGGCGAACTTCTTGCTGGGGCCGACGCCCTGGGCGGTCACGGCCGAACCAATAACGACCGTCGCGACATACACCTTGGAGTGGTCGGGGCCACTACCTTCGAGTGTGTACACGGGAACGCCGACGCCAGCGCTCGCTGCGAGCTCCTGCAGGCTCGTTTTCGGGTCCATCGACACACCAAAATGGCCAGGTTCAGCCAGCAGTGGCTCGATCAAGCGCAGCACGAACGCGGTGGCAGCTTCGCCACCGGCATCCAAAAACGTGGCGCCGATGAGCGCCTCGACGGTATCGGCGAGAATGGATGCCTTATCGCGGCCGCCGGTGAGGGTCTCGCCCCGACCGAGCAGAATGTAGTCGCCCAGGCCGAGGCCGCGGGCAATCTGCGCGAGAGCGGCCGTGGACACCAGGCTGGCCCGACGCTTCGCGAGGTGACCCTCGTCGAGGTTCGGGTAGGTACGGTAAAGCATGACCGTGACGGCTTGCCCCAGAATCGAGTCGCCGAGAAATTCCAGGCGCTCGTTTGTGGGAATGCCGCCGTTTTCGTACGCAAAAGACCGGTGGGTCAGAGCTAGCTCCAGAATCACCGGTTCAATCTGCACGCCGAGGGTCGCCAACAGGGGCGACCGCTCGGTATTAACTCTTTTCATCGACCGAGTTCTGGTCTGGAGAGAAGAGGCGACTTAAATGTCGGCGACTTTACGGCCCTTGTATTCCATGAACAACGGAGTGCCGGTGGAGTCGGTGACAACCTTGGCACGGTGCGGCAGGCTGTAGACAACCTTGCCGCCCTCCATGGTCTTTACGAGGGTGGGAGGCGTGGCCTTCCACTGCGCGCGACGCGAGTGGGTGTTGGAACGCGACATCTTGCGCTTCGGTACTGCCATGACTACTTCTCTTCTCTGTCTGAAACATGGATGTCCGCATCCATGTCTTTGTCTGTGGAAGCCGTAAACCCCGCAAGCGCTGACCACCGGGGATCGTAGCTCTCGTCGGAAACGAGTTCGGGCAGTTCGGCAAGCGGCAGCCCGGTCTCACTGTCAAGACCAGGGCAATCACGCCGACATACCGGCTGGAACGGAAGTGATAACACTACCGCGTCCCGGATCAAAGATTCCAAATCGACATGGTCGTCCGAAATCTCAAACTCGAAGGCTTCCTCCTGAGGATAACCGAAAAGCTCGGCAAAATGAACTCGGACCGGCAGGTCGATGTCTTTCAGGCATCGACCGCACTCACCGAGTGCCCGCGCATAGACCTCGACGCTTACCAGAATTCCCTCGTGCATCGCCTCGAGGCGCAGCTCAGTCGACAGGGTCGACCCGGCTTTCACCGCCACGAGGCCAGCGCCGAGGTCGTCGGGTACGTCAATGCCGAGGTGGCGTTCGTGCATGGTGCCCGGGCGGTTAATGAGGTCACGCACGTCGACCGTGTACGGCGTCTTCTTGAACTTAGTCACGGTCGTAAATTCTACGCTTTCTGCGTGGGTACTCCGTTCAGGGGGCGATCGGGGCGGCTCGACGTTCCCCGCGCAGCACCGCTCCCAGCACGGTGAACAGCGATCGCGGCGCAAACAGGGCTCGCAAACGGATGCCGACACTCGCGCCGACGTGCAGCCCGCGCACCACCAGGGCCAGATCGTCGACGAGGGTTTCCGCTTGGCCCAACGATCGGTCAAACCGGGACCGTTCCACCGCCAGCAGCACTCGTTCGAGCGCTGCCGCCGACGCCGGGTCGAGGGGGCCGAGCCGCTCCAGGCGCACGGCGAACGCGCGCGGCGTCTCGGTGACGCGCACAGGCACCCCGAGATCGAGACTGGTGTGCTGCACTTCGAGCCAGGCGAGGCTCGCGCCGGCATTTTTGGAGCGGATGTGGCGCACCCGCCAGCGCCGCAGCATCCGTCTCGCCGCACCCGGAACCAGAAGCAGGAGCAGACCCAGTGCGCTGAATCCGACGATGCCGAGCCGGTTACCGGCGTCGCCGGTTTGCGCCGACGCGCCGCGTTCCAGGGCGGAATCGTCGGCGAGCCGATCGGGGCTCAGGCCTGGTGCGTTCGTGGAGCCGGGCGCACCGGGCTCGGTCGACGGCGTGCCAGTAACCTCGGCCTGCTCGTAGTTGGGCACGATGCCCCGGCCAGGCGTCGGCTCAAATTTCACCCAGCCGATGCCGACGAAGTACAGTTCCGGCCAGGCGTGCAGGTCGTGCGAATCAACGTTGTAGCGGCCCAGCCCCTGTTCGAGATCCTGCGACTTGACGCCGGGCAGATAGCCGAGCGACACCCGCGAGGGAATGCCGAGGGTGCGGGCCATCGCGGCCATGGTGGCGGCGAAGTGCACGCAGTAGCCGCGCTTGGCTTCTAGAAACTGCCCGATCACGTCGACGCCGCCGCCGTCGTAGCCGTCCTCGACCGGGGCATCGGTGTCGTAGGCGAAAACGCTGCTGCGCAGGTACTTTTGCATGGCGACCGCCGCGTCATAGTTCGACGTGGTGTCGGCTGAGACTCGCCGGGCCGTCTCCTCGATGATGGGCGGCGAGTCTACCGGCAGTTGCAGGTTGCCCTGCACGCTCGCCGGAAAGTTCGTGCTCGAACTGCGCAGTTGCAAGGCCGTTGGCTTGAGCTCCAACGCCGACACCGTGTATTCCTGGCCGACGGTGTTCGAGGAACGACTGGTAATCGCCCGGGTGCGGCTATCCCAATACCATCGGCCGCTCAGCCCGTCGATGCTCGTGGCACGGGCCGGCGCTGGCAGCCATCGGCTGGTGACGCCGTCGATGACGACCGTGGTCGATGCCGGGGCGGTCTCCACGTTGGCGTCGAGACCGAAGGGTCGCGGAATGCGATCGACGGTGTTTTGCACGTCGGCTGCGTCGATGCGCGCCGTCCAATTCAGGCCGATCACTTCGTCGAGGGTCAGTAGTGTGAAATAGGGCTGCTCGGTGCCGGTCGAGGTGTAATGGAAGGCCGGACCGGCCTTGGGCCGACGCAGATCCTGCCCCAGGTTGATCATCGGGCTGACGCCGCTGCCGAACAGCAAACCGCCGGACCGGGAGGCGACCAGTCCCCCGACAGTGAAGGCCGGGGCGACCGTGCTCAGAATCAGGGCGCCCAAGATGGTCAACGATGCCACCACGATGGAGCCGCTCATCGGTCCGGGCCCGCGTGGCCGATCCGACCGAAAGGCGCGGGGCGCGTGCGGTCCGGCCGGTGAATGCCGGGCTTCCCGCACGCGGCCAACGTAGACGTCCACCCGCAGCAGCAGCAGAAAGGCGGCGGCCGCCGCCACGAGTGCGGCGAGATCGGCACCGTCCTCGATGATGAAGCCCGGAATCAGCAGCGGCACGAGCGCCACAGCCGCGCCGACGGCCGGCAGGCGCAGGGTCACGGCGAGCAGGTCCATCAGAATAGCGATCAGTCCCGTTCCGCCGGCGAGCAGAAAGAGGATGCCGACGGTCACCGCCGCCGGCGTGCTCTGCTGGGCAACTGACTCTCCCCCTGCGGCAATCAATCCGCTGAACGTGCCCACCGTTTGTGGTGTCGGAATGAGCCAGAACAGGCCGGATCCGCCGCCGAACAGCAGCGTCAGAGCGCCCAGCAACACCACCGTGTTCGCCAACGGAACGACGGCCCTCGGCAGGCCGAGACGGCGGAATACGGAAGAACCCAGCAGCACGGCGCTGGCGACCACTGCACAGACCCACCACCAGGCGGTGCCCCGCAGCAGGGGGCCCAGTGCCGCACAGCACACGAGCACCAGCACGAGCTGGGTCAGGGCCAGCGGCCAGCGGGCGGCACCTCGACCGCCCCGCCGGGCACGCGGTCGGGGTTGGGCTGGGGTGACTCCGCGCAGAGCGACCGGCTTCGTCGCCAGGCTAGTCATGAACGGGGCCTCGCTCCCGATTCACGTCGTTCCACACGGTTTCGAGGTCATCGATGCTCGCGACCTCCAGGCAGCGCCAGCCGGCTTCCTGCAGCCGTTCGCGGGCGACAGCGACGACGGTACGTTGCACGAACGTAATGGCGGGATCGCAGTGACGGGCGAGGGCGACGAGGTCGTCGACATCCGCTTCAGACAGGCTGACCAACAGTGCAAAGGTCGGCAGCAACGACTCTGCGCCGCGCAGGGCCGCACGCACCGGCACTCGTCGTGACGCCGCCAGGCGCGTGCTGCGACTTGGCCACGGCACCGGAACGACGCTCGCTAGGCCCTCCAACAGGGCCCGATCGCCGCCGAGGGCACGATAACTGGCCGGCACGTCGCCGTGCAGCCCACCGAGCGTCTGTTCGCCGCCCGGCACCAACTGGCTCGCGCCGAGTTCGATGACTTCGAGCCGGTAGCCCGCGTCTATCAGGTGCACCCCAACGGATGCCGCCAGCTCGACCTCGAGTTCGAATGCGGCCACGAGATGCGGCGGTACCCGACCGGGACCCAGGCCGGCGGCACCGGCCAGGGTGGTATCGAGCACAATGCGGGCCTCAGGATTGCTGCGCTGTTCCTCCTGCCGCACCATGATTTCGCCGTGCCGCGCTGTGGCCGGCCAGTTCACGCGGCGCAGAGCATCCCCGGGCCGGTACTCACGAGCGATGAGTTCGTCGGAGGTTTGGATGGCCTGGCGCAGCAGTTCCCGAATCGAACCGTCATTGCTGGTCTGGGCCAGTCCCCCGCCGGGAAGGAGCATGACCCGCGGTGTGACGATCAGGTCATGCGGCTCACCGAACAGACGTAGGCCGTGCGCGAAGCCGAACGGGTCGTGACGGGACACCCCGAGGGGTCCCACCGCGTAGACACCGCGCTGACGCGGCGAGAGTGCGTATTCCAGCCGCACGCTGTCACCGGGCGCGCCTCGCCGACTCACCAGCGGCAGGATGGCCGCGGGCGGCGTAGTAATACCGGGCGATGGGGTATCGGCCCAGCGGGCGCCGCTCAACGGCCGCGCCGAGAGGTTGCGCAGATGCAGCGACACGACGCTCTCGCCGCCGGCCGACAGGATCGGCGGCCGGAAGGTGCGGGTCACTTCCACCCGCGCCGGTCGCACGGACACATAGCCGACCGCGATGAGCGGCGCCACGATGAGCATGCTGGCCACGAACAGCAGATCCCGGCTGTTCACGACGACCGCGTTGGCGAAGATCACGGCTCCGACCATCAGACAGACACCGCCGCGCCGGGTGAGCCGGGAGGTCAACCCAGCGGTGAGCCGCTGCAGCCAAGCCGACCGCTCCGAACCACCTGCCCCGCGCGCGGCCATGAGCTAGGGCTGTCCGGTGGAACCGACCGGTTTGGCTGGAATCCCGCGTACGGCCGGCAGCACCGGCCCTGACCGCCCCGATGCCAGCACGGCCGTTTTGAGTACAGCGGATGCCGGGACAGCGAACGCAGCAGCTCCCACCGGAACGGGAGTGTCGCCCAGGATTCGGCGCACGATGTCGTCGATGACGGGGCCGCTGTCCTGGTGGTGGTGGCCGAGGGCGCGGCTGGTCGGAACCAGCCGGTGGCCGAGCACCGCCACGGCCAGGGAGTCGATGTCGTCGGGCAGCACGTAGTCTCGTCCGTTCAGGGCGGCCTGTGCCTTGGCCGCGCGAATGAGCTGCAGGGTCGCCCGCGGGCTGGCCCCGAGGCGCAGGTCCCGATCATCGCGTGTGGCGCGCACCAGATTGACGGCATATTCCTTCACGGCGCCGGAGGCGAATACTGCTCGGGCGGTGTGCATCATGTCGCGCAGGATCTGCCCCGAAACAACAGCGGAGATCAGCGCGAGCGGGCTGTTGGTATCCCGCGAGTCGAGCATGGCGAGCTCGGACCCGATGTCGGGGTACCCCATGGAGATGCGCGCCATGAATCGGTCCCGCTGAGCCTCCGGGAGGGCATAGGTGCCCTCCATCTCGATCGGATTCTGGGTGGCGATCACGGTGAACGGCAGCGCGAGCGGGTAGGTGACGCCGTCGACGGTGACCTGGCGTTCCTCCATCGATTCCAGCAGCGCCGACTGAGTCTTTGGGCTCGCCCGGTTGATTTCATCACCGATGACGATGTTGGCGAACACCGGCCCTGGCTTGAATTCGAAGCGACGTTCGGCCTGGTTGAACACCGAGACGCCGGTCACGTCCGAGGGCAGCAGGTCGGGCGTGAATTGGATTCGCCCGACCGTGCAGTCCACGGAACGAGCCAGCGCCTTGGCGAGCATGGTCTTACCCACACCGGGAACGTCCTCGATCAGCAGGTGTCCCTCGGCCAGCAGCACGGTCAGGGCGATCTGCACGGCCTCGTGCTTGCCGTCGATGACCGTCTCGACGTTGCGCATGATCGCGCGCCCGGCGGCCTGAAGCTCGGTGAGGTCAACGCCCGACTCGGTGGTGAACGGCGCAGTCCGGAGCTGAGCGGTGTCGGCTGGCGGAACCGACGCTAAGTCCTCAGAGGAGCGAGCCGGCTGGCGGTTCATACCCGCGACCGCTCCAGATACTGCGCCACGGCCCGCGGCACATACGGCGAGACGTCGCCGCCGAGGCCGGCCACCTGACGGACCAGCGAGCTGGAGACGTGGGCGTTGGCCGGATCCGGCAAGAGGAAGACCGTCTCCACTGCGGCCAAGTTGCGATTGACAATCGCCATCGGCGTCTCATAAGCCACATCCACCTGAGAGCGGATGCCTTTCACCAGCACGCTGGCGCCGACATCCATGCAGTAGTCGACGAGCAAGCCCATACTCCAGCTGGCGACCACGATGTTGGTGGGGAGTCCGGCTTCTTTGATGGCCTGTTCCAGCAGCGACACGCGCTGACTGATCGGCAACAGGGCCGATTTGTCGGGGTTGTGCACCACAAGCACATGCAGCTCGTCAAACAGGCCGGCCGCGCGATTGATCACGTCCAAGTGGCCCAGTGTGACGGGGTCAAATGATCCAGGGACAACGGCGATCCTGCGCATGCTCACACCCTACTGCCAGAGACTGACGGTGTGCTGCCTGGTCGTGCGCTTCAGTGGGCATATTCAGCCTTTCACGAGCCAGGTGCGCTCGGATTCGTTCAGTCGACGGGCAATCGCGTCGCGCAGGGCCGGGTTGGTGCGGATGCCCGGATCCCCCGAAACGAGATGGAAGGCGGCTTGTCGCGCCTCGGCAATCAGGTCGCCGTCCTCGGCCACCCGAAGAAAACGCAGGGACGTTCCCTCGCCGGATTGCATATCGCCGAGCACATTACCTTCCCGGCGGAGCGCCAGGTCGAGTTCGGCGAGCCGAAAACCGTCGAGGGTCGCGGCGACATCACCGATGCGCTGGCGGGAAGGCGAGCCGGTGCGGGAGTTGGTGACCAACAGGCACAGCCCGGGCACGCCGCCACGTCCGACCCGACCGCGCAGCTGGTGCAGTTGGGAGACGCCGAAGCGTTCAGCGTCGAGCACGACCATGGCCGAAGCGTTGGGCACGTCAACGCCCACCTCGATGACGGTCGTCGCGACGAGAACGTCGATCTCACCGGCGGCAAAGGATTGCATGATGCGATCCTTTTCCTCGCTCGTCATGCGCCCGTGCAGGGCCTCGATGCGGTACCCGGCCAGGGGCGCAAATCCACGCAGCCTCTCGTGCACGGTCTCAACGTTGGCGAGCGGAGTCTTCTTGTCGTCCTCAGACGCGGGTGCCAGTTCGGCGTCTTCTTCAACCTCGGCGGGCGAAATTGCCGGGCAGACCACGAATCCCTGTCGACCCAAAGCGAGCTCTTCGGCGAGCTTGGTCCAGATGCGCTGGAACCAGTCTGGGTGATCGGCCAGCGGCACGACGATGCTCGTGATGCCCTGGCGCCCGGCCGGCAAAATGCGGATGGTACTCACGTCGAGGTCGCCGAACACCGTCATGGCAATGGTGCGGGGAATCGGAGTGGCCGTCATGACGAGAACGTGCGGTGGCTCGGCGCCCTTCAACCGCAGGGTTTCCCGCTGCTCGACGCCGAATCGGTGCTGTTCGTCAATCACGATCAGCCCAAGGTCGAAAAACGTCACGGTGTCGCTGAGTAGCGCGTGGGTGCCGATCACGATGCGGGACTGGCCGGACACTGTGCGCAACAGGGCCTTGCGCTTCTGCGCGACTGGAAGTTTGCCGGTGAGCAGGGTCGGCATGAGTTCGGCCGCGAGATCGGGGCCGAGCAGGGTCGTAATCGACCGCAGATGTTGCCCGGCCAGCACCTCGGTCGGGGCCAACAGAGCCGTTTGGCCACCACTGTCGGCCACGGCGAGCATTGCCCGAAGCGCGACCACGGTCTTGCCCGAACCGACCTCGCCCTGCAGCAGGCGGTTCATCGGGCCGGACTGGGACATGTCGCCTGCGATCTCGACCGCGCAGATCTCTTGGTCGACAGTGAGCACGAACGGCAGCGCGGCGTCAAAACGTTCGAGGTACCCACCGGGCGTTGGTACCCGCGGGCGGGTGCGACGCTCCCTGGCCAGGCTGTGCCGCTGCATCAGGGCGCACTGCAGCACCCAGGCCTCGGTGAACCGAAGGGTGTTTTGGGCGGCCATCCATTCGGCCGGATTGTCGGGGCTGTGGATCCAGCGGATGGCCTCGGTGTGGGTCAGCAGGCCGTGTTCGGCCCGCAGATCGTCGGGAACAGGGTCGGGCAAAGTGTCCATACGCCGCAGGACAAGGTCGATCATGGTCTGCAGACTCCAGCTGGTCTCCGAAGCCGTTGCCGCGTAGATCGGAATGAGCGGCTTGTGCCTCAGCCGAACGGACGGATCGTCGCGGGCCTCTTCTTCTTCACTCTCAAAGGTCTTGTACGCCGGGTTCGCCAGCTGGCTCTGGCCCTGATACCTGCCCACCTTGCCCGAGAAACTGCCACGCAGACCGGGACGTAATTGGTCAAGCCGCCACTGTTGGCTCTTCTTACCGAAAAACGTGAGGGTGAACTCGCCCCCGCCGTCAGAAATTACCACCTCAACGATCGTGCCCGGCTTAGACGACATGCGACGTTCTCGCACCGAAACGATATCGGCGATGACGGTGATGTTGGCTCCGGGCGTGACCTGATTCAGGGGCCGGAGTACCTCGCGGTCGGCGTAGTCGCGCGGGTAATGGCTCAGCAGATCACCGACGGTCTCCATGGCGAAGGCCTTGCGCAGCGCGGTAGCCCTGGCCGGGCCGAGGGCGATCTTGAGGGTGGTGTCGAGGGTGAGCGGTTTGAGCTCGGGCGCCGGCAGAGAAGCACCATCGAATTCGGGGCCATGGGCAGCACTCGAACCGGTCATGGTTCCATGGTAAACCGGGCCTCCGACATTACGTCGTGTGCGGCCACACGGGAACGGCTGCGGCTAGGCTCGGGAGGGTTATGACGCGAATTATTTCCGGGTTTGCCGGCTCTTTGACCCTGGCCGTTCCCAAGTCGGGCACGCGGCCCACGAGTGATCGCGTACGGGAAGCTATTTTCTCGGCCCTCGACTCGCGGGACGCCGTCTACGGCATGCGTGTGCTGGATTTGTACGCTGGGTCGGGCGCCCTGGGCCTCGAGGCTGCCAGTCGCGGAGCGCGAGTGGTGACGCTGGTCGAGAACAGCTACGGCGCGGCGGCCCTGTGTCGCAAGAACGGCGAGGCCGTACAGCGGTCTGCACCGAAGGGCACCGACCTGAAGATTGCGGTTTCCTCGCAGGCGGTCCAGTCATTCTTAGCCGCTACGAAAGAGGGCTTCGACGTCGTGTTCATCGACCCTCCGTATGACCTCAGTGAGATTGAGCTGGGCCACAATTTGAGCGCGCTCGCCCCGTTGTTGGCCGACGACGCGCTCGTGGTACTCGAGCGCAGCTCACGCTCGCCCGAGCCGGAGTGGGGTACGGGACTCGAGCTTGAACGCCGCAAAGACTATGGCGATACGACCGTCTGGTACGCGTCGCCCGTCGAGCAGCCTGCGCCGTAGTTCGAGCGACGGCTAGCACGATTCTCGTACCGGGCGCCGTCACAGTCGATCTAGCCGGCGGAACCGTCCCAGCCGCGATAAGGGTCCCAGCCACCCTGGTCGTGCGGCGCCCCGTCGACGGTGATCGAGCCGGCCGGGAGCGCAATGGATGCCGCGGTGACGATTCCGAGGCGGCGAAAACCGCGCGGCAGTGCCGTGTCTGGCCCGAAGGTGGCCAGCAATCCGTGGTCTTCGCCGCCGCCGAGAGCGACCTCGATGCGATCGCCGAGGCAGGCGGAATCGAAGTCGATGGCCACACCACTGGCCCGGGCGATGCGTCCGGCGTCGATGGCGAGGCCGTCAGAGACATCGAGCATGGCGGTGGCGCCAGCGACGGCAGCGATCGGACCGCTCGCAATGGGCGGCACGGGAGTCAGCTGGGCGGCGACCTCGGCCGGGTGCGTGAGCTTGAGCGCATTGGCGCGAGCGAGGTTGGGCACTCCGTCGTCGTCGACGCCGAGGCGGAACAGCAGCTCGAGGCCAACGCCGGCGTCGCCGAGCCGCCCGGAGAGCGCCACTGTGTCGCCTGGGCGCGCGCCCGAGCGCACTACGGGCGCGCGCCCTTCGAGGTCGCCGAACGCCGTCACAGCGAGGGTCAGCGCGTCGGACGCCGACAGGTCGCCGCCGACCACGCCGCAGCCGGGGGCGAGCGCCTCGCAGCAGTCTCGCAGCCCGTCAGCGATGCCCTCGAGCACCGACACCGGTGTCGATGGCGGAGCCGCGATCGCAACGACCAGGGCGGTCGGGCGAGCGCCCATGGCGGCAACATCGGAAAGATTGGTCGCTGCAGCTTTCCAACCGAGGTCGTGCGGTGTCGACCAGGCCAGGCGAAAGTCGGGACCCTGAATCATCATGTCGGTGGTGACGACGAATCGTCCGTCGGGCGCCGAGATGACCGCCGCGTCGTCGCCGGGGCCGAGCAGTTCGGCTGCCGCGGTCGGCAGCCGGGGAAAGATTCGTGCGAGCACGGCGCCTTCGCTGAGATCGGCGAGCGTTTCCGAAGCGGATGCCTTCAGCTCGGGCGCACGCGACGGGTTGACCGCTGCAGACGCAGCCGACTCCGGCACGGAAATTTTGGGCGATTGCGATGCTGAAACTGGCGCTGCCGAGGCCAGTCGGGATGGCGTCGCAGGGGCGGGACGCGGGGCATCTGCAGAAGTCGTCATGTAAGAAACGGTAGCCTTAATGCGATGCCTCACCCATTCCTGCTCCTGCGCTCAGTTCCCGTACGTTCCGTCGCCGTCTTCAGCGTGCTCGCGAGCTCGCTGCTGCTGGCCGGTTGCGCCGCTGTCGTGCCGTTGACGCCGGCCCCCGATGCCACCAACGTGGCCTGTGCCGACGTCATCGTGCACCTGCCATCCAGCGTCGCCGATGAGGCGGCCCGCGAAACGAATGCGCAGGCGACCGGCGCCTGGGGTGACCCGGCCGCGGTGCTGCTGCACTGTGGCGTTACGGTGCCGGAACCCACGACGCTGCCGTGCCTGAACATCAACGGCATCGATTGGATCGAAGACGACTCCGACGCCCCGACCTACCGGTACACGACGTATGGTCGCGATCCGGCCATCGAAATCGTGATCGACTCTGAACGGGTGAGCGGGTCGACGACGCTCATCGACGTGTCCAACGCGGTCGGATACGTGCCGGCGACTGGTGCGTGCGTCGGCGCGGAAGATCTGGATCTCCCGACTGATGGAGCCACGAGCGCACCCTAGCCTCTGAGCGGAGGTCTCGCGAAGCCGCGTACCGCAGACCGGGTCGCGCTGGTCGATGGCCAGCTTAAGTGCAAAGCGGCTAAATACGACGTCTGGATGGCTCTGCTCCGAGCGCGGCGGCGGGTTGGTTGCCTTCACTTCGCACTGCGCGGGAGTTGCGCCGCTGCGCGGGACGCCCAACTCCCGCGTACTTTCGCAGTTCCCGCGCGGCGAACTGCGCGGGAGTTCTGGCCAGGCCACAACTCCCGCGCAAGCAGCCTAATACGACGGATGCCGACGGATGCCGACGGACTCGGCGGGTCAGGAGCCGTGGCGGGCGTGGGCTATGGCCACAGCGATGAGTTCGTCGATCAGCTTGGGATAGGTGTAGCCGCTGGCCAGCCAGCAGCTCGGGAACATCGAGATGCTCGTGAACCCGGGCATGGTGTTGATCTCGTTGATCACCCAGCCGGTCGCGGTGAGAAAAAAGTCCACGCGGGCCAGGCCGGCGCCGCCGATCGCCTCGAACGCGGCAATGGCCAGCCGCTGTACCTCGGCCAGTTCCTCGGGTGCCAGCGGCGCCGGGCAGACCAGGTCGACGCCGGGCGCGTCGAGATACTTCGCGGCAAAATCGTAGAAGTCCCGGCCGGTCACCACTACTTCGCCGGCCGTGGAGGCGCGGGTCGGTTCCCCCGGGCGCCCCTGCAGTACCGCAATCTCGAGCTCCCGGCCGACCAGCCCGGATTCAATCAGCACCTTGTTGTCTTCGGCGAGCCCGACCGTCATGGCCTCGGCCAGTTGGTCCGGGGTCGACACCCGGCTGACGCCGACGCTCGATCCGGCCCGCGCCGGCTTCACAAACGCGGGCAGGCCGAGCTGTTCCAGGGCCGCATAGGCCAAACCGGGAGCCGTTACCCAGTCATCCGCTGTGATGGTGCGCCACGGCGCAACGGGCAGGGCAGCCTGTTGAAAGACGGTCTTGGCGAAGTGTTTGTCCATGCCCAAAGCGGATGCGAGAACTCCCGACCCGACGTAGGGCAGGCCGAGCAGATCGAGCATGCCCTGGATGGTGCCGTCCTCACCGAACGGTCCATGCAAAATCGGGAATATAAGGTCGACCGGGCCAAGCGTTCGCTCACCGGACGCGTCGACGACAGTCAATTCCCGGCTGGACGCGCTCTCCGGCCACCGCACGCGGGTGCCGTTGTCCGCAACGACCGGCAGCGCTGAGGCGTTGAGGGCAAACTTGGCGGGGTCGTTTTCTTCGAGCACAAAGGCACCGTTCCGGGTGATTCCGACCGGGATGACGGTGTACGCATCAGGGTCGAGGGCTGCCAGCACCCCTCCCGCCGTGGCGCAGCTGATCGAGTGTTCGCTGGAACGCCCCCCAAAGAGAAGCACCACCGTGAGCTTGTCCATCGTCAAGTGTCCTTTCGCCCTGCGGTTCGCCGGAGTCAGTTGTGAGGTGCGGCGCAATGTCGCGGGGATTGAGCGTGCCGTCGAGTACCTGACGTACCTGTTCGACGATGGGCATCTCGACGCCCTTGGCGCGTGCGAGTTCCAGAATCGGCTTGACCGAGGCGAGGCCTTCGGTGGTCTGCTGCATCTGCTTGACGACGTCGTTAATGCTGTAACCCTGGCCGAGCAGCCGGCCCGCTGTGTTGTTGCGCGACAGCGGCGACTGACAGGTGGCTATGAGGTCACCGAGGCCAGCCAGTCCGGCCAGAGTCTCGGGCTGAGCGCCGTAGGCGACCGCGAAATCGGTCATTTCGACCAGACCACGCGTGATGATCGAGGCCTTGGTGTTCTCGCCGTAGCCGACGCCGTCGACGATGCCGATGGCGACCGCGATGAGGTTTTTCAGCACGCCGCCGAACTCGGTGCCGATGACGTCGGTGTTGACGTAGGAGCGGAAGTAGCGGTTGGTTGCCAGTTTGGCCACGGCCTGCGCCGTTTCCAAGCTCGCCGAGGAGACGACCGCGCCGGTCGGCTGTTCCTTGGCGATTTCCAGCGCGAGGTTGGGACCACTGATCGCCGCGATGCGATCGGGGTCGATGCGGAGCACCTCTTCGATCACCGAACTCATGCGCATGCCGGTTGCGCGTTCGACACCCTTCATCAGCGAGATGATGATCGCGTTCTCGGCCAAATACGGTTCAACCTGCTTCAGGTTTTCGCGCAGCGACTGGCTGGGCACCGAGACGAACACCATTTCCGCTCCGGCCAGCGCCAGGTCAAGACGGCTCGTGGCGCGCAGCCCGACGGGCAGGTTCACCCCGGGCAGGTAGTCGCTGTTGCGGCGCGCTTCGGAGATTTCCCGGGCCAACTCGGGGCGGCGAGCCCACAGAACGACATCGGCACCGCTATCCGTCAGAATTTTGGCGAAGGTCGTACCCCAACTGCCCGCGCCGAGCACGGCCACCCGGGTGCCTGGTTGAATCTTCGGCAGCTGGGGGGTTCTAGGCTTCAAAACGACCGGTCTCTTTCTGGTTGTGCTCCGCCGGATTCCATCGTTTGACCGGGGCTTTCTCGCCGCGCAAGTCTTCCAGCAACGCAGTGATGGCGAGCATTACGACGGCGGTCGCCTCGTTGAGCGTCGCCGTGTCGAGGCTGCGTCCCCGAAACTGCGCGAGGTCGATCGGGTCGCCGATCTTCACTGTGATGGTCTTGCGCGGAAACAGGTGCACCTTCTTGGAATACCGTTCCATCAGGTGCTGCGTGCCCCAGTGCGCGGCCGGCACGATCGGAATCCCCTGTTCCAGCGCGATGCGCACGGCGCCGGTCTTGCCGCGCATCGGCCACAGGTCGGGGTCACGGGTGAGTGACCCTTCCGGGTACACCACGACGATCTGGCCCTTATCGGCCAGACGCTGGGCGGCCTTGACCGGCTCACTCCCGCGCACCGATCCGCCGCGCTGCACCGGAATCTGCCCCGATTTGGTCAGCACCCAGCCGATGACCGGGATCTTGAAAACGGATGCCTTCGCCAGAAACCGAGGCAGCCGCCCCAGCTTCCAGGCCACGACCCCCATGACCACAGGGTCGATCTCGCTGTAGTGGTTCGGCGAGAACACGAACGCGCCGCTCCGCGGAAACTTGTGGGCATCGAGAATCTCGTAGCGGGCGGCGAGGTTCATCACCGGCAGAATCAACCCGGCGAGAATCCAGAATGCCGAAGGGCTGCTCTTCTCCGAACGAATTTTGGCAGTCGACTCGGGAGTTGCGGGCACGTCGTTATTTTCAGGCACGCGCCTATTATCCTTCGAGATCGAAGTCCGCCCCCAAAAGCCGCAGCTTGCCGATGAAGTTTTCGTAACCTCGGCTGATGATTCCCACGTTACTGACCGTGGACGTGCCGTCGGCCGAGAGCGCTGCGATCAAGTGGCTGAAGCCGCCGCGCAGGTCGGGTACGACGATATCGGCGCCGTGCAGCTTGGTCGGTCCGGTGATGACGGCGGAATGGTTGAAATTGCGCTGACCGAACCGGCACGGATGGCCGCCGAGGCATTCCTTGTGAATCTGAATGGTCGCGCCCATTTCGACGAGGGCGTCGACGAAGCCGAAGCGCTGCTCATACACGGTTTCGTGCACGATCGACGTGCCGTGAGCCTTGGTCAGCGCGATGACAAGCGGCTGCTGCCAGTCCGTCATGAAGCCGGGGTGGACATCCGTTTCAATAATGACGGGCTTCAAATCGCCGCCGGGGTGATAGAAACGGATGCCGTCGTCACAGATATCGAAAGCGCCGCCGACCTTGCGGAACACGTTGAGGAAAGTGATCATTTCGGGCTGGCGGGCGCCGCCGACGAAGATGTCTCCGTCGGTGGCGAGGGCCGCTGCAGCCCAGCTGGCGGCCTCGTTGCGGTCGAACAGCGCGCGGTGGTTGTAGCCGAGCAGGCGTTCGACGCCCTCGATGCGAATCACCCGGTCGGTGTCGACCGTGATGATGGCGCCCATCTTCTGCAGAATGTTGATGAGATCCATGATCTCGGGCTCGATCGCCGCGCCCTTGAGCTCGGTGATGCCGTCGGCCCGCACCGCGGTGAGCAGCACCTGCTCGGTGGCTCCGACGCTCGGATAGGGCAGTTCGAGCTTGGCGCCCTTGAGTCCGTTCGGCGCCGACATGCGGATGCCGTTGGGCTGCTTCTCGACGACGGCACCGAACTTACGCAGCACCTCGAGGTGAAAGTCGATCGGGCGGTCGCCGATGCGACAGCCGCCGAGATCGGGGATGAACGCTTCACCGAGGCGATGCAGCAGCGGGCCGCAGAACAGGATCGGGATGCGCGAGGAACCGGCATGGGCGTCGATCGCGGCGAAGTGCGCGCTCTCCACGTCAACCGGGTCGAGGACCAGGGTTCCGGGTTCGTCGCCCTCGGTGACCTTGACGCCGTGTACCTCGAGCAGCCCGCGAACGATCCGAACATCGCTGATATTCGGAACGTCCTTGAGCACGCTCGGGGTCTCACCGAGGAGGGCGGCGACCATGGCCTTGGTGACGAGGTTCTTCGCCCCCTTCACCTCGATGCGGCCGACCAGGGGAATTCCCCCTCGAATGGTGATCTTGTCAGCGGTCAGGCCGACGGATGCTCCGTGGTTCGCAGCGCTCCCCCGCTCATTCGCGTCGTCGTGGTTTCGAGCGTCGTTCAACTTCTTCGCCTCGTCGGTTTCGCTACTATCTGTTTCGCGCAGAGTGCTCACAAGTTACCTGTCCTGGTGCAAATTAGTGCAAATGCAAATTACATCAAATTAATTCTGGAAGATTCGGGGGAAAGGGCGGGAAGGGTGCGGGGCAACCAGGATTCGCGTTTGGTTTCAAATTCACTGATTCGCGCTTCGTCACGCAGGGTCAGCCCGATGTCATCCAGACCTTCGAGCAGCCGCCATCTAGTGTAATCATCGATTTCAAAATCCACCGTCAGATCGCCGACACGCACGGTTTTACTGACCAGATCCACGGTCAACTCCACGCCCGGATCGCACTCGACCAGGTTCCACAGGGTTTCAGCATCCGCTTCGCTGATCTGGCCGGCGAGCAAGCCCTGCTTGCCCGAGTTGCCGCGAAAGATGTCGCCGAAGCGGGGGCTGAGCACTACGTCGAAGCCGTAATCGCGCAGCGCCCAGACGGCGTGCTCCCGCGAGGAACCGATGCCGAAATCGGCGCCGGCGATGAGTACCCGACCGCCCTGGTACTCCTTCTTATTGATCACGAATTCGGGGTCGAGGCGCCAGGCTGCAAACAGGGCGTCTTCGAAGCCGGTGCGCGTGACACGCTTGAGGTGCACGGCCGGGATGATCTGGTCAGTGTCCACGTTGGATCGGCGCAGCGGCACCGCGATGCCGGTGACGGTAGTGAATTTCTGCATGTTGCTTAGTCTCCATCCTGAACGAGGTCCCACGGGCTTGAGAGCGTGCCGCGAATGGCCGTGGCGGCCGCGACGAGCGGCGACACCAGGTGGGTACGCCCGCCCTTGCCCTGTCGTCCTTCAAAGTTTCGGTTACTGGTCGACGCGCAGCGTTCGCCGGGTTCGAGCTGATCGGGGTTCATGCCGAGGCACATCGAGCAGCCAGCGAAACGCCATTCGGCGCCGAAATCGAGAAAGATCTGGTCAAGCCCCTCGGCTTCGGCCTCGATGCGTACCCGGGCCGAGCCAGGAACGACCATCATGCGCAGTCCCTCCGCTTTGCTCTTGCCCTTGATGATCTCGGCGGCGGCCCGCAGGTCTTCGATCCGGCTGTTGGTGCAGGAGCCGAGGAAGACGGTATCGACCCGAATCTGCTTCATCAGCGTTCCGGCCGTCAGGTCCATGTATTCCAGGGCCCGCTCGGCCGCCGAGCGCTCATTGGCGTCGACGATTTCGGCGGGGTTCGGCACCGATCCGCTCAGCGAGACGCCCTGGCCGGGGTTCGTACCCCAGGTCACGAAGGGTTCGAGCTCGTTGGCGTCGATGATGACCTCGGCGTCGAAGCTGGCACCCTCGTCGGTGGCCAGGGTCTGCCAGTACGCGACGGCCGCGTCCCAGTCGGCGCCGCGCGGTGCGTGGGCGCGACCCTTGAGGTAGTCATAGGTGACCTGGTCGGGCGCGACCATGCCGGCGCGGGCGCCGGCCTCGATCGACATGTTACAGATGGTCATGCGGCCATCCATGGAGAGAGCGCGAATGGCCTCGCCACGGTATTCGAGCACGTAGCCGGCTCCGCCGCCGGTGCCGATCCTGGCGATCACGGCGAGGATGATGTCCTTCGCGGTGACCCCGGTGCGCAGTGCGCCGTTGACGGTGATCGCCATAGTCTTGAACGGGTTCAGCGGCAGCGTCTGGGTCGCCATGACGTGCTCGACCTCGCTCGTGCCGATGCCGAGCGCCATCGCTCCAAAGGCTCCGTGGGTGGAGGTGTGCGAATCGCCGCAGACCACGGTGATGCCGGGCTGGGTCAGGCCGAGCTGCGGGCCGACGACGTGCACGATGCCCTGCTCGATGTCACCAAGCGAGTGCAACCGTACCCCGTATTCGGCGCAGTTGCGACGCAGCGTCTCGATCTGGGTGCGGCTGGTCGGGTCGGCGATGGGCTTGTCGATCGCGAGCGTGGGTGTGTTGTGGTCTTCGGTCGCGATGGTCAGATCCGGCCGGCGCAGCGGCCGGTTGGCCAGGCGCAGTCCGTCGAAGGCCTGCGGGCTGGTCACCTCGTGCAGCAGGTGCAGGTCGATGTAGATCAGGTCGGGGGTTCCGTCTTCACCCTTGGTGACGAGGTGCTTGTCCCAGACCTTCTCGGCGAGCGTGCGCAGGCCGGCGTCGGAACTAATGGTCGAAGTGGGTATTACGTTGGTCATTTTGAGCGTCTTCCTCACGAATCGATGGCAGCCACGCCGAACGCCGCGACGAGGGAGGCCTCAGTACAGGGACTCGTCGCGGCAGATAAGAAGTCGGTTCAGCACCACGGATTCAGGGTAACACCTCCCCCGCAGGCCCGGTTCGCGCTGCTCAGCTGACCGTCGACTCCACGTAGACGACGCTCACGTTGTCACGTCCACCGTGTTCGATCGCAGCATCGACGAGAATGTCGGCCATGCTGCGCCCGTCAACAGCCGAGTGGATGTTCGTGGCCAGCAACCGCGCGATCGTCACGTCGTCGAGTTCCTTGGTCAGCCCGTCGGAGCAGATCAGGAACGCCTGCTCCCCCGAAGCGGGTAGCAGCCAGACATCCGCGTCGACAAATTCGTCGGCGCCGATGGCCCGGGTGATGACATTGCGTTCCGGGTGCTTCTCGGCATCCGCTCGAGAAATCAGGCCGGCATCGACCATCTCCTGCACTGCGGAGTGGTCGATCGACAACTGGGTCAAAACGCCATCGGACCAGGTATAAACCCGGGAATCCCCGACGTTGAAGGCCATCCAGTGATAACCGACCTCGTCGCCGGCATCGACCAGCGCGATCCCGGCCAGGGTCGTTCCCGACACAGCGGTGCCCGAGTCGCCTTCAGCGCTGAGATCACGCACGGCATCGTTCGACGAGTGGATGGCATCCAGAATGCGCTCCGGGGTGGACGGCAGGTCGCGGGCGATGTGCTCGTCAAACACGCCCAGCACGGTCTGACTGGCGACGTCACCCTGGGCGTGTCCGCCCATGCCGTCGGCCACCAGAAAGACCGGAGACTGCGCGAGAACGCTGTCCTCATTTACCTTGCG
The DNA here is from genome assembly GCF_004403235.1 of Cryobacterium sp. Hh38. NCBI lineage: Bacteria > Bacillati > Actinomycetota > Actinomycetes > Micrococcales > Microbacteriaceae > Cryobacterium > Cryobacterium sp. Hh38. The sequence continues at coordinate 125,751 of NZ_SOHD01000028.1, forward strand.
TACGTTGCCCACCTCGCTGCGCACGCTGAACACGAGACTGGCGGTGCTGCTGGAAAATTCGATGGTGCTCTGTTGATTCAGAGTCATGAATCCTCCGTTCGCCGCCATCTGGCCTCGTTCAATCATTCCCCAGCGTTGACCGAAATCTCTTCGGCGAGCGTGTGCCCACGCTTGAGGGCATCGTGACGGGCCTTGATCAGGCTCGCAATCGTTGCCACGGCCATGCTACCGATGATCACGCCGAGCGAAGTCCAGGTGTCGATCTCGGGTGCCCACAACATGGGGTCGCCGCCGTTGATGAAGAACACCTCGTTGGTGTGCATCGCGTGCAGCACGAGCTTGACGCCGATGAAGCCGAGGATGACGGCGATACCGTACTTGAGGTATTCGAGGCGTTCGAGCAGTCCGCCGAGCAAAAAGTACAGCTGCCGCAGGCCCATCAGGGCGAAGAGATTGGCCGTGAAGACGATGAACGGGCTTTGGGTGATGCCGAAGATCGCCGGAATGGAGTCGAGCGCGAAGATGAGGTCGGTCGTACCGATCGCGATGAACACGATCAGCATCGGGGTGAAGACCTTCTTGCCGTCGATCAGCGTGCGCACCTTGGAACCGTCGAATTCCGAGGACATGCTAATGCGCCGACGGAGCAAACGGATGACGCCGTTTTCTTTCTCTTCGGTTTCTTCCTCCGACGAGAACGCCTGCTTCACCGCGGTGTAGAACAAGAACGCGCCGAAGATGTAGAAGATCCAGGCGTAACTCTCGATCAGCTGGGCACCGAGCAGAATGAAGATTCCACGCAGCACGAGGGCGATGATAATGCCCACCATCAGCACTTCCTGCTGGTACTTTCTCGGCACCGAGAACCGGGCCATGATGATCACGAAGACGAACAGGTTGTCGATCGACAGGCTGTACTCGGTAAGCCAGCCGGCCAGGAATTGGCCGGCGTGTTCGGCGTCGCCCAGCACCAGCATCAGGAGCGCGAAGATCAGCGCGAGTCCCACATAGAAACCGACCCACAGGCCGGCCTCTCGCATGCTCGGAACGTGCGGGCGCTTGTAGACGATGAGCAGGTCGGCGACCAAAATCAGGGTCAGAACGACGAGGGATCCGGCTTCGAACCAGAGAGGGAGAGCGAGTTCCACGGGGGCCTTTCAAGAAATGACGGGAGTCAGGTGTTACAGAACCCGAAAGTCTCTCCCGCACCGAAAGCATCCGTTCGGAGCCCATCGATACCACCGCGACCGGGGCCCCGCCAGTGCGGCCCGTATTGACGATCGCGACATAGGACCCGATCGGGCCCAGAGGGATACTCCCCTTCGCTTGTAGAATTCTAACAGTGCGCTGGTCGCGCCCAGCACTCGACCCCGGTCGCCGCGGCGCCACCTATAGTTGGACCTTATGACTATGGACCGGGTTCGATGACGGCCGCTGGCCCCCCGCGCGAGTATCTCGACTGGTCCGAAAACGGAGTGTCGACCTCCGCGCTCTGGCGATCAGCCAACGGCGCCCCGGCCCCGAAACGTGTCGTGCCGGTTGACGACACCATCACAGCGGATGCCGCCTACCGGCTGGCCTCACAGGGTGTCGCCCTGCTCTGGACCGGCGATTTTCAGAACGCCCGCCAGATTCTGACCGCTCTGGAACACCGCACCCGGCCCCGCCCCGACAAAACCCAGCGCACCACCGCCGAACTGTTCTATCGCTACCGGCAGAACCGATCGCACCGGGCGCGCATTCTCAGCCTGCTGCTGGTCCCGCTGGAGATCGGCAACATCATCGGACTGCGCCGGGCTCCCGACGTGGTCGCCGCCACAGTGGATGCCTATGGGAGCATCGCGGAGGCATCCGTTGTGTCGCTGCACGAGGTGCTCGGCACGATCGGTGCACACCAGTGGCGCACCAAGGGCATTCGCGTCGCCGCGCTGAACGCCTCGATCTACCCGCACTACGGCACTTTCTTTCCGGTGCGCAGCGAATACGTCGATCTCGTGGCAACGGCTCCGCTGGCCGCGCCGCGGGTAGCCTTCGACATCGGCACCGGCACCGGAGTGCTCGCGGCGGTGCTGGCGACGCGGGGCGTACCACGGGTGATCGCGACCGATCTCGAGCCGCGCGCCGTGGCATCCGCTCGAGAAACGGTGTCCCGACTGGGGATCTCCGGGCGCATCGAGGTGCAGCTGACCGACCTGTTTCCCGAGGGGCGTGCCGATCTGATCGTCTGCAACCCGCCGTGGATTCCGGCGACCGCGCATTCCCTGCTCGACGCTGCCGTCTACGACCCCGGCTCGCGCATGCTCAAGGGCTTCCTGGCCGGCGTGATCGACCATCTGGAGCCGAACGGTGAGGTCTGGCTGGTGCTCTCCGACTTTGCCGAACTGGTCGGGCTGCGCACTCGCGCTGACCTCATGACCGTGATCGACACCGCCGGCCTGCGGGTGATCGGTGCGCTCGAAGCGGCCGCCGTGCACTCCCGGGCGACCGACACGAGCGACCCGCTGCACGCCGTGCGCCAGAGCGAGGTCACCTCGCTGTGGCGTCTTCGTACCAAATAGACCGCTTAAACAGAAACACCCGGCCCCTTCAAAAGAAGGAAGCCGGGCAATTGTGACCCCAGCGGGATTCGAACCCGCGTTACCGCCGTGAGAGGGCGATGTCCTAGGCCGCTAAACGATGGGGCCGTTTTTGCAACTTACCGAGTATGCCACACGGACCAGCGCAGTTCCAAACTGAGCGCACACGGCGCGTCGCGACAGCACCAAAACAGCAATCACGACAGCGGATGCTGTTGCGCCACGACTCGAATCGCGGTTAGCTCGGGGACATGAAACTGACCAAGCTGGAGCATGCCGCCCTGATCCTCGAGCTCTCAGGCAAGAAGCTCTACATCGACCCCGGTTCGTTCACCACGGCGCTGACCGGCACGGCGGGCGCCGTAGCCGTCGTTATCACCCACGAACACGCCGACCATTGGACCCCGGAACAGCTGGGCCGGATCGTCGAAATGAACTCCGACCTATGCATCTTCGCGCCGGCCGGAGTCGCTCGGGCGATCGCCGCCTTCAATGCCGATCTCGAGGTGACGACGGTGCAGGCCGGGGACGTGATCGAGGTCGCCCCGTTCACCCTGCGCTTCTTCGGGGCGACGCACGCGATCATTCACGAGTCGATTCCGGTCATTGACAACGTTGGAGTGCTGGTCAATGACGAGTTCTACTACGCCGGTGACGCCTTCACGTTTCCCGAAGGGGTCACGGTCGGCACACTCGCCGTTCCGGCCGCGGCGCCCTGGATGAAAATCAGTGAGGCGATGGACTACGTTTTGGCCGTCCAGCCGAAGCGCAGCTTCACGACCCACGAGATGCTGCTATCCCGGGCCGGGAAAGACCTGTCCAATGCACGAATCCAAGGTGTCACCGAGCAGGGTGGCGGCGAATTCTTCGCGCTGGAACCGGGAGACAGCCTCGATCTGTAGCTGCGACAGGGCACTCCCCCTCAGCAAATTTGCAGCTACTGCAAATTAGAGTGCAGTTACTGCATTTTTTAGGATCTAGCACCGAACTGAGGGACGCCCGATGGACTCCGAGTGGGTAATTGATGCGCAGGGCCTGGAGAAATCCTACGGCTCTGGCACGAGCCGGTTCGACGCGCTGAAGGGCGTGTCCGTGCAGATCGCACCGGGCGAGACCGTGGCGATCGTCGGCAAGAGCGGGTCGGGCAAGTCCACCCTCATGCACCTGCTCGCGCTACTCGACGAACCCGACAAGGGAACACTGCAGGTCGGCGGCCAGGACGCCAAGTCGCTGTCCAAGCGCGCCGTCAACGAACTGCGCAATAAGGAATTCGGCTTCGTCTTTCAGCAGTTCTTTCTCACCCCCAACGTGAGCGTGCTCGACAACGTCATCCTCCCGCTCAAGATCGCCGGTATGGGCGGCAAGGAACGCCGCCGCATCGGCATGCAGGTTCTTACGCAGCTCGAGCTCGCCGACAAGGCCGGCAACAAGGCCACGACTCTCTCGGGCGGGCAGAAGCAGCGCGTCGTCATCGGCCGCGCCCTGGTCAATTCGCCGCGCGTGATCTTCGCCGACGAACCGACCGGCAACCTCGACACCGCCACCGGCGCCGTCGTCGAAGACATCCTGTTCGAGCTGAACCGCAGCCAGGGCATCACCGTCGTCATCGTCACCCACGACGAGGATCTCGCCGCCCGCTGCGACCGCCAGATCTACATTCGCGACGGACTCATCGTCTCCCAGCTGGCCGCCCACGCCCCCGCAGCACACAGCACTGCAGCAATGAACACCGCCGGAGGCGCAGTATGAGAACCAAAGACCTCGTCGCCACCGCGATCTCCAATACCTTTCGCAGCAAGCTCCGCACGACGCTGACCGTGCTGGCCATCTTCGTCGGCGCCTTCACCCTCACCCTGACCAACGCGGTCGGCGCCGGCGTCAGCCAGTACGTCGACGCCCAGGTCGGTGCCCTCGGCTCGCCCGACGTGTTCATCATCACCCAGGCCAGCGATGCGACCGCCGCCGGCGACGGCCCGGTCGAATATGACGCCGAGAGTTCCGCGTCGGTCTCCAGTCGGCAAGGTCCCCCCGGCACCACGACCAAGGCACTGACGGATGCCGACCTCCGGGCGATCGCCGAAACGTCCGGCATCGAGTCGGTCGACCCGATCCGCTCGGTGCAGCCCGACTACGTCGAATACGACTCGGGCACACCGTACGAGTTCAGCATCAACGCCACCTCGGCGGTGACCACGGCCGACCTCACGGCGGGCGCGCAGCTCGACGGCAGTGCCGAGGAGGCGCAGCTGGTGCTGCAGGACACCTTTGTGATTCCGCTCGGCTTCGCCTCCGCGGATGACGCGGTGGGGGCATCCGTTTCTATTGGGATCACGGACATTCTCGGCGAGAAGCACGTGGTCGACGCCACCGTCGTCGGCGTCTCGCTCGAGAGCCTGCTCGCTGCCGGGGCCGGAGCCAACGATGCCCTGATCGCCGAACTGGCCGACGCGCAGTCCGGCGGCATCGACACCGCCGTCACGAGCTACGGCGTGGCCGTCGCCCACTTCGATACCGCGCTGGCCGCCGAGGGCATCAGCGCGCTCAAGGCCGACCTCGCGACCGAGGGCTATTCCGCCAGCACCATCGAGGACCAGCTCGGCGCTGTGCAGACCGTGATCAACGGCATCGTCGGTGTGCTCAACGCCTTCGCCGTGATCGCCCTGATCGCCGCGGCATTCGGCATCATCAATACCCTGCTGATGAGCGTGCAGGAACGCACCCGCGAGATCGGTCTGATGAAGGCCATGGGCATGAGCGGTGGCAAGGTTTACACCCTGTTCAGCCTCGAAGCCATTTTTATCGGGTTCCTCGGCAGCGCCATCGGGGCCGGTGTGGCCATCGGCCTCGGCTCTGCGCTGAGCGCCGTGCTGTCGCAGGGCTTCCTCTCCGGGTTGCCCGGGCTGAACATCCTATTGTTCGAACCGATGTCGGTGGCCTTCGTCATTCTGCTGGTCATGGTGATCGCGTTCCTCTCGGGAACCCTTCCGGCCCAGCGAGCCGCCAAGCAGAACCCGATCGAGTCGCTGCGCTACGAGTAGCGCCGGCAATCCGATAAAGCACACCGATGAACCAGGACGAGTCATGATCGACACCCCCACCACCTCCACTCGCCCGCGCTCCCGCGAGGACAAGCACCACGCGACGAGCTTGCGCGTGGAACGGAGCGCGGTCAGCCTCGTCCTGGAACACGGTTTCGACAACGTCACGGTGGATATGATCTGCACCGCGAGCGGCATCTCACAGCGCACCTTCTTTAACTACTTCAAGACGAAGACGGCCGCCATTATCGGTGCCGAACCACCGACCATTGACGAGGCAAGCGCTCGCGAGTTCATCGCAGCGCCGGGAGACGACCTGCTGCCGGACGCGCTCGCGCTGATGAGCGCGATGGGGCCGCCGGACGGCATCGACGAGCAGCTCTTCACCGACCGAATTCAGATCTTCGGCCTGCATTCGCAGCTCCTGCAGGAGCAGCTGGAACGGATGAGCCGGGTCACCGATGAGGTCGCTGAGCTCGTCTACCTGCGACTAGCCCGAGGGGTCGACACAGACACCGAAACCGACGCTGACCGAGTCTTTCGACACGGCCAGGCCGAGCTGCTCACGCACGCCTTGCTGGGCGTGCTGCGGTTCATGGCGCTGCAGTGGATTCCCTGCCCCCAGTTCGGAGCGACGGCCGACACGAGCCAGGAGGATGGTCGGGAACGCCCCACCCGGCTGACCCTGGCCGAGGCGCTGGACCGCACGGTCACTCTCCTCCGGCAGACGCTGAGCATCCCGGGTCTATAGGAGCTGACCCTGCTCGGTGTCGGATTCGACCGGAAGCCACTTAACGAGAGCCGCGCGCAATTTGGCCAGGTGCAGCGGCCGCATGAGGTACTCGTTCATGCCGACCCAGCGCGACTGGTCAGCATCGCTGCCGCGCACCGCGCTCGCGGTCATGGCCAGAATCGGCATCCGCGTACCGGGCGGCTCGGCCGCCCGGATGGCCGAGGCCAGCTCGTAACCGTTCATCTTTGGCAGGTGCAGAGCGGTGATTACCAGGTCGTAGTCGCCGCTCGTCCACCGCGCGAACGCGAGCGCACCGTTGTCGGTCACATCCGCGTCGTAGCCCAGCAGGTTCAGCTGCCACAGGATGAGCTTCTGATTGCTCAGGTTGTCCTCGGCCACGAGGATGCGGATCGCGCCCGGTGCGCGAACCGCAGCCCGGCTTTCCGGGGAGGGCGAGGCATCCGCTTCTGTGCTGGCCTGCTCGAATTCGTTTCCGCGCTCGAGAACATTTCGGGTGAGCGATCCCGCTTCGTGCGACGCAACCTCATCGTCCACCCGCGGCATGAGCCAGTTGATCGCGTCCTGAAGCTCCTTATAGTGCAGGGGCTTGGTGATGTAGGCGTCGCAGCCAGCGGTGCGGGCTTTTTCCTGGTCTCGGCTCATGGCCATGGCGGTCAGCGCAATCACCGGGATGTCGGCGGTCACCGGATCGTTCTTCAACTCGGTGGTGGCGGCGAAGCCATCCATTCCCGGCAACTGGATGTCCATGAGAACCAAGTCGGGAACTTCGACCCGGGCCAGCAATAATCCACTCTCGGCATCGACCGCTTCCAGTGTCGAATACCCGGCCCGTCGCACCAACAGCTTGGCCAGTTTCATATTGATCGGGTTGTCTTCAATAATCAGAATCCTGGCCACTATTCATCACCCAGATCCAGGCCCGAATTTAGCGCTCGCTTCACCTCGGCTATGAACGCCGTTCGATTGAAATTCTCGGTTCCCAGTACGCGCACGGGCTGGGTCGGGTCGCTGTCGACGGCGGCCAGCTCCTGCTTGGTGAGCCGCTTACCGGTGACCACGAGCACGGGAATGTGTTCGGTATTCGGGTCACTCTGCAGGGCCAGGACCACCTGATAACCGCTAAATCCTTCCATCATCAGGTTGAGCAGCACCAGGTCAGGATGCAGACGCTGCGCCATCTCGATCGCATCATTCTTGGTGAACGCGCGTTCCACGGCGTACTCCGGGCGAGTCAGGAACCGGGCAATCACATCAACGGTTTCGGGGTCGTCATCGGCCACCAGAACCCGCCGCGTGCGGAGCGCGTCCGGGCCGAGACCCAGCACGTTCAACGATTTCTGCAGAACTACCCGACTGATCGGTTTCTTTAACACGGCCGCCGCACCGTGGGTCAGGGCCAGGGCCACATCGGTATCCCCTGCGACGATCACGATGGGAACCGCCGCCAGATCCGCGAACTCGTGCAGCCGAATCAAGAATCCCCACCCGTCCATTCCCGGCAAGCGGATGTCCAGGGTGATCAGGCTGAGTTGTTGGTGCGGAGCGACGGCGAGGCCTTCCTCGCCGCTGGGGGCGACGATGACGCGAAACCCCTCAGCCTCGAGCAGCAGCCGCAGTACCTCTGCGCTCTTGGCGTCATCCTCTATGACGAGGGCAACGTGTTTCTCCGACTTCGCTTCATGTTCCTGCTGCGCCTGCGACCTGGCGGCCGGCTGGCCGGTTGTGGTCGAGTGCACCTGCCGGTCGGGTCCAACCGGCGTTACCGCTTCCGGCTCGGCCGACTTTGGCGCGACGGCAGCCGGTGCCGGGTTAAACGGATGCGGCTTGGGCCGGTCGGTTGCGCCCGCCACCTTACTCGCCGGTGCCGACTCGCGATCGGTGGTCCCCGTCAATTCGTCTCCCGGCGCCGACCAGGCCGGTGCGACCTGGTCGGTGGCTCCCAGCGGCATCCACACGACAAAGGTCGAGCCCTCGCCCTCGGCGCTGGCCACGGCCACCGTTCCGCCCTGAATCCCCACCATCTCCTTGACCGTGGCCAGACCGAGGCCGGTGCCCTCAAACCGTCGGGCCAGGGTGCTGTCGATCTGGCTGAAGGCGAGAAAAAGTTTGGACATATTCTCGGAGGAAATGCCCATGCCAGTGTCGTCGACGCGAATTTCGAGGAAATCCAAAACTGTGCTGGCGGGCAGCGGAAAATCGTGCACGGGCCACGAACCGGCAATTTTTCCGACGGCGCTCCGCGGCACCCGTTTGGCCATCAGGGTGACATTCCCATGGTCGGGCGTGAATTTGACCGCGTTCGACAGCAGGTTATAGACGATTTGCTTGGTTTTGCGCATATCGAGAAGCGGCACGCCGAGGTCTTCTGCACCCTCAAAGCGCAACTGGATATCATGGGCGGCCGCTCCGTCGCGCACAATCAGCAGGCTCTGCTCGAGCAACAAGCGCACATCAACGGGTTCCAGCTCGATCTCCATCATTCCAGCCTCGACCTTGGACAGGTCGAGAATGTCATTGATCAGATCGAGCAGGTGATGTCCGCTGGTGAAGATATCTCCGATATAGTCCCGCTGGGAATCGCTCATATCACCCATGAGCCCGTCTTTGAGCGCCTCGGAGAACCCGATGATCGCATTCAGGGGCGTGCGCAATTCGTGCGACATCGTCGCGAGAAACTCCGTCTTCATCCGGCTGGCGTGTTCCAACTCGATGTTGGTCTCCTTAAGCGCCCGTTCGAACCGCTTCCGTTCGGTCACATCCCGGGCAGATGCGAACACGCCCTGAACGACCCGGTCGCGATCGTAGAACGTTGCCGCGTTGTAGGAGACATCCGTTTCATCGCCGTTGAGCGCTTGCACCGTGAGCTCGTAGTCGTTGACCCGGCTCTCGGTGAGGGCTCGCTGAATTGCCGTGTCGGCCCGAGCCGGGTCGGTGAAGAAATTGCGGCAGGGCGCGCCAATGAGTTCGTCCCGCGTTCGGCCGGTCAGTTCGATCATCTGCTGATTGACGTCGGAAATGATTCCCAGGGTGTCGGTCATCATGAGCGCGTCGATATTCGACTCGATCAGTGAGCGCGTATAGAACTGCTGGTCGCGCAACCGCTGGTCCAGCACGGATTGGGCGACCTCCACCTGCTTGCGCGACGTGTTGTCGGTAGCGATCAGCAGGTAGCCGATAATGGCGGCGTCTTCATCACACAGCGCGGTGACCGAGACGATGGCCGGAAACCGGCTGCCATCCTTGCGAATCTTGGTGATTTCATAGATGTCTTCAATACCGCGACTCGCCTTATAGACGAGTGCTTCGAATCCGGGCTGGATCGTGGTGCCGAACTCCAGGCTCAGCTGGGCCGCCCGCATAATAATCTCTTCCGGATCGTGGAGAGCAGCCGGAGTGATCTTGTTTACCACTTCCTCCGCCGTATAGCCGAGCATCCGCTGCGCACCGACGGTGAAAATTTGAATGACGCCCTGGGCGTCGGTGGCGATGCTGGAGAAGTTGGCACTGTTGAAGATCGCGTCCTGCAGACTCACCGTCTGCTGCAGCAAATTCTTCGCCAGGAGCGCCTCTTGCGCTACCGCGCTGTCTCCACCGGGAAGGTTCGCCTTGACCGTAGCTGCGGAATCAGCGGCGGCGGACGGCCGGGAATGATTCTTGCGGTTGTGGGGGGTCATAGTCATCACGCCTTCCGTGATCTATAGAGTGCGCTGTGAGCGTGCGGTGCGGGAACGCTTCACGGTATGGCAGAACAGGCTCGCGGTCGGCAACCTCGCCTCGCTGGATTGCCGCGAGTCGACCGGGGGAATTTCCCTCACTTAAATCTATATCACGAATCGTCAAAATGACCCCCCATCGGGGGTAGTTAAGCTGGTCGGGTCACGCCAGGTGCTGTGCTCATTCGGCACAACGCGCCGAGAAACCCACATCTGGCATCCGCTTGAATTACAAAATTTCACTCTGCCCTGATGAGTCCAAGAACGTCTGATCGGACTTTTTGCCCACGAGTGCAATCCAGTGTCGGTCCACTCGCGCTACTCAGCGCTCCCGCGGTGGAATACCGACGAGAGCCCGTCACCGGTTAGTCCGAAACACCATCCGGCCGGCGCTTCCCGGGCAGCCCTGAACGAGTCTTGGCAACGGTCGAGGGTCGAACTAATTTCAGAAGCAGCAAACCCCGATAAGGAGGTATCGATGGCCGAGTTCTTACCCATCCAGCCGTGCCTGTGGTTCGATGACACGGCCCGCGAGGCAATGGAATATACGTTGACGTGTTCCCTGATTCGCGGATCAATTCGATCGTCGAGTACCCCGACGCTGCGCTCGACGAACACTTCGCCGGAATGACCGGCAAGGCGCTGAACGGTTCATTCACCCTGAACGGAGTGGATTTCGTTTGTCTAGACGGCGGGCCCGTTTTCACGTTCAACGAGTCGATCTCCTTCGTGGTGTTGTGCAAGGACCAAGGCGAAATTGACGCGTACTGGGCCAAGCTCTCCCACGTGCCCGACTCTGAGCAGTGCGGCTGGTGCAAAGACCGATTCGGTATCAGCTGGCAGATCATCCCCGAGAATATGGCCGATCTGACTCGCCGACCCGAGCAGATCGGCGTGATGATGGGCCAGAAGAAGATTGTGATCGCGGAACTCGAGAACGCCTGAGCATTTCGTTTCCCGGTACTCATCGCTCAGATCCAGAGCGGATGCCTCGGCGGCGAGAGTCGCGCCGGCGATGTCGCCGTCAGCCGGCGAGCGAAATACCTTCTTGGATTCGATCCAGCATTTGTTCAGGGCTCAAGATTGCGGAACTGGAATTGCAGACGAACCGAGCCATCGAGCGGCAGCACGAGAGTTGTGTTGTGGTTGTCCCAGGCGTTGGGGATGAGAAACATGCGATCCCCTCCGACAATGAGGAGTCGCAGCCCCCAATAGCGGAACCGAAACGTCTCGTCGGCCGACGCGGGCAGCTCGATTTCGTTCACCCGCTCCTCGTCCGGGAGAAAGAGCCGCTCCTCGGTGTCGACAATGACGCTGGGAAGGTTGTCAGGGCGCCGCGCCTGTTGCTGGGCGAGACCCAGGCCCGACCACTGCGCGACCGTGGCCGTCGCCCAGAACACGCAGGCGGCGACCGCAGCCCAGAGCAGCACGACGACGCCCGGAGGCGGGCGGTGACTCGCACCGGCTGTGCGAGCCAGGAACCGCACGGTACCCAGGGAGTACGCTGCGATCGCGCCGCCCAACGCCAGGACGAGCGGAGTGACGAGGGGGTAGTAGCCCCATCCGGCGAGGAGCGGAGAGGCGAGGAGCGCGACGACCCCTATTACCAGGATGACCAGGCCGACGACGACGCCCCGCCTCACCGCAGCCGCACAGCCGGCTCGGCTCGAGCGACGTCGGATCTGCGCGTGCCAGGCGATCAGGGCTGCGCCGACCAGCGCGAACACGAGAAGCGGCAGCATGAGCGGCTGTGGGCTGCGCATCACGTAGTCTTGCGTGCTCAGGCCGATGACGTCGACGTCAATGCCGAAGTAGTCGTACTGGGCCCGAGACGAAACGTAGCCGAAATAGAAAAGCAGGGCGCCCAGAAGCGTCGCCGGAGCGATGATGCTGCCGAGAACGTTCAACCGGCGTTCGAACTGTGCACCACCCTCCTTCTCCCCCGGTTCGGGCATCAGGCGGGTCCGCTCAGAGTCGCTCCCAAGCTCTCATCCGCGGGAGGTGCATCGGCGACGGGAGGCGTGTCAAGGGGGATGCTGAGGGTGCTCTCGGTGACTAACGCGGATAAAAATTTCGCGCACTCAAAGGTCTCACCCTCAGCGCAGATGACCTCGCCGGCGATGCTCACGTCCAGCTGCACATCCGGCGAACTCGGCTGTTTGCCGGTCGGCGCGATCGCCAGATCGCAGGTCTGGTTGGCGACGTCGAAGATGAACCCGATGCACGGCGGATTCTCGCCGCTGCATCCAGAATCGGCGAGCGCGTAGGCGTCGTCCGTGAAGGTGGCACCGCTGATCCAGATCTGCACATTCTCCGGAATCCTGAAGTTATCCTGTTCGACGATTCAGTTCACCGTTACGCAATTGTCGGCAAACGTATTTTCGTCAAAACTCACACTGCCACCGATTGAGAGTTGCGCGAGCCCGACCGATATTTTGCTTCCGCCGGTGTCGGGAGGCGGAGCCGGCGACGACGACGTGCTGGGAGCTGACGAGCTGGGGGCGTTTGGGGTGACCTCAGGCTGCTGAGGTTGGGCGACGGCGCACCCCGTCAGGGCCGCCCCGACAAGGGCGATCTCGACGAGAACGACGCCGATGACTGAAAAAGTTCGTCGTGCATCCATGACAACCTCCCGGTGGAGGGTGACGACGAAGCGAAGCGGATGCCGGCCGCGTTCACTCCGGAACGCCACTGATGTTGTGAGTATCCCCCCAGACTGGCTTGCGGGCAACGCCTGCACGACCCGAGGGTGACCAGGTCTCAAGGCTGGGGCGTCCGTTCACGTTGCTCAGGATTCGCGTCCGGAGAATTGGCCGCCTTCGATCCTCAACGCTGCCAGGTTAGGACCTGCTCAAACGTCCACGCTTGACTCCGTACCGCAGGTATCTCACGCGACGACGCATATGCGCCGATATGGCGGTCCCGAGCGAGTCTGCCGCCACTCCTCGAGCGGGCGGTGTCTGGAAAAGAAGAAATGCCCCTGGTTTCCGCGGAAACTCAGCGGCTAGTGCTGGGGTACCTGGACTCGAACCAAGAACAAATGATAGGCGTCGGGGTGGTGGAGCGCACCTGCATATGGGGCAGACTTCCGCGGAATTCCGCGGTTCTCATGGGGTTTAGCTTAGACGCTGTACGGCGGGATACGGCCTGAATCTGGTCCTATTTTGGGGTTTATGGTGAGTTTGTGGTCACGGGATAGGGGCGCGGACGCGGCGCACTTCCCGTCGGAGGACCGTCGTAAGGTGTCCGCTAGCACCGCACGATTTCGCCGATCAATGCGTCGGAGTCGGCCAATCCCAAATGGCATGCACGGTCGCCCGACGCGGGGGCAGTCCCACCTGCTAATTTTTCCGCCGCTTGCCATCGGCACGGCTGTCGATCGGTTGACCAGCTTTCGAGGCACCTTCGCTACGCATCTCAGCGATATTGGCGTGGCCTTGGTCGAGAGTTGGCCTCTAGAGCGTGAACTCTGAGCGACCAGGGGCATCGCACTCACCGACGCGGCCCGAGACATCCGGTCGGCTGTGCAATACGCCGACGAGAGTCGTAAGGGTAACCCCCGCGCTCGGTTCAACCGCAGAAATCTTGTTGTTGACTATGAGGACCTCGCGGCTCTGGAGAACGTCACCTTTCACGTGCGCAACCTGACAGAGGTTTTTGCGGGCATGATCTGGGGTAAACCGATTCCCCTTGAGCTGCCGCCCGAACTGCGGCCGGTTCTGAGCGATGCCCTGCACGCGGTCGCGGAAACCTTGCGCGCCACGGACAGCGACCCGCACGATAGCGCACCCTTTGATGCTGCCGTAGCGGCAGTCGAGGCGATTCTGCACGGCATGCAAGAGTTGGGTGCCGGGGCGACATCGCTCAGCCCCACGGCTGCGATCGTCATCGATCTGAAGCGCATTCTGGTCGCGCTTCGCCCGGGGACCGAGAGAGATTCTAAAGGGTCTCCCTCGACCGTCGTTTAGCCTGTCCCATCGCTTGTTGACGCTGTTGGGGTTCCGCGCACAGATAGCTTCTCGTTCCTGCAAGTTTTTCCTTACCCGGGTTGACCTTGGATTAGCCTTCGGTACTGTGAATGGGGGTACAGAAACTCTTTCATCCGTTGAATTCGCATTAGGAGGTCATCATGCCCAAAGCCATCGAGACTGTCGATGTCAACGTTCCCGTTACCGTCGCGTACAACCAGTGGACAAAATTCGAGGAGTTTCCAAAGTTTCTGAGTTTTGTTGAATCCATCACGCAAGTAACCGACACTCTCACAGAGTGGACGGTTAAAATCGGCGGCGTGGAGCGCACGTTTGAGGCTCGGATAACTGAGCAGCACCCCGATGAGCGTGTTGCCTGGAACAGCACTGGCGGCCAGGTCGACCACGCGGGAGTTGTCACGTTCCATAAGTTGGCCGCGAACGAGACGCGTGTGACGGTTCAGCTTGATTGGGAGGCCAAAGGGCTGCTTGAGAAGGCTGGGGCCGCTCTCGGTATCGACGACCACGCCATCAAGAAAGACCTCACGAACTTTAAGGAGTTCATCGAGGCGAAAGGATCCGACGATGTCGGATGGCGTGGAGATGTGCAGGCCTGACTCTGCTGGAAGACCGGCTTACGACCCGTGATGGCCCGGACATCTCACAGCGAAGTTCGCCACGGCGCCGGCCGGGTGCGTGACATCACAACACGTGGTGACCGGTTGGGAAATACTAACTCTCTCGGTCGCGGCGTTGAGTCCAAGTCCGTCGGCCATCGCGAGAACATATTCTGTGAAAGCAAACCGTATGGCCCCGCCGATCGGCACGTTTGTCAAAATTTTGGTGCGGGTGCGGTGGTCCTTGAAGCCGAGGATTGTCCGTCTCTGGAGGACGTATTTCTGACTCTCCCCAGAAAGCAGCAGCTCGATATGTAAGGGCTCCTGCGCTTTTGCTTTTTTGTGATGAGAACTTTCGGCCCAGTCAATTTCTCTTGATCCGGCTTGCACACTGCTGGTCGCTTCGTACAAGACGGATACTGGCCTGTGATGTCCGGCGTGGGCATCGCGATAATTGCGGCGGTGAGGCGGTGCGCATGGAACAGTGGTAGACACACGTTATGCACAACCCGCGGGCAACTCGAAGTTGCCTGGGCACTCAATTCGAACACCTCCGAAAGTGAAGACGGACCGTTGATTTTTCACGGTCATGAAAACTAGAAAGAGAAAAAAATGAAGGCAGTCGTGTACAAGGGCCCCAATGAGGTCAACGTTGAAGAAGTTCCGGATGCCACGATCGAACGTCCCACTGACGTTCTGGTGCGCATTACGGCCACGAATATTTGCGGGTCAGATTTGCACATGTACGAGGGACGCACCGATTTCGAGGTTGGACGCACGTTTGGCCACGAAAATATGGGCGAGGTCATAGAGATTGGTAACGGCGTCGACAAGGTAAGAGTCGGCGAACGCGTCGTGCTGCCGTTCAATATTTCCTGCGGTTTTTGCAAGAATTGCGAACGCGGCTTTACCAACTATTGCATGACCACTCAACCAGACCCCGTCGGCGCGGGCGCCGCCTACGGCTTCGCGGGAATGGGTCCGTATCCCGGCGGGCAGGCCCAAATGCTGCGTGTGCCCTACGGTGACAGTAACTGCCTGCGCCTGGGTGAAGACGCCATAGAAAAGCAGAACGATTACGTGATGCTTTCGGACATCTTCCCTACCGGCTACCACGCTACTGAGATGGCCGGCGTCATGCCCGGTGACACAGTCGTGATTTACGGTGCAGGTCCGGTCGGGCTGATGGCTGCACTGTCTGCCACGATCAAGGGCGCCAGTAAAGTCTGGGTCGTGGACCGACGCCCGGACCGGCTGGCCCTCGCCGAGCAGATCGGCGCAATAGCCGTTGATGACTCAAAGACGGACCCGGTTCAATTCGTTTTGGACGAAACCCAGGGGATCGGCGCGGACCGGGGGTGTGAATGCGTGGGCTATCAGGCCCACGACCCCCAGGGCACCGAAGATCCCGCCATGACTCTGAATCGGCTGATTCAGTCCGTGCGCATCACCGGGGGCATCGGCGTTGTCGGCGTCTTCCTGCCGGCAGATCCCGGCGGCTTCGACGAGAACGCCAAGCAGGGCAAGATTGCCATTGACTACGGCCTGCAATGGCTCAAAGGCCAAAGCATTGGCAGCGGGCAATGCCCGGTAAAGAAATACAATCGACAATTACGCGACCTAATTGCCGTGGGCAAGGCCAAACCTTCATGGATCGTTTCCCACGAGATCCCCCTCAGCGAAGCCGCGGATGCCTACAAGAACTTCGGCGATCGCACCGACGGGTGGACGAAGGTGATACTGAAGCCCGAATAGGCCAACATGGAGCGTCCCATTTGACCCGACCCCAATGGTTCAATTTTTGGCGCACGCGGCAGGGAGAACCAGACCTCAAAGTTCCCCTGTCGCTACCTTTTTAGTGGGTCATTTACCCAGTTCATTAACGAGTATCGCCACCGTGAGTGCTCGGCGTCGGAATTTGTGCCCTCTGCCCTGTGCCGCTTCACGTAGTTGATCACCCTAGACATTTGTTCGATAGCGGACGCGGTCAGATCGGCCTTTCTATTCCATGAATTGTAGACATATGATCACCCGTGGCCCACACAAACCCATCCGCGATAAATGCTTAGGAAGAGAGTAAACACATGAGTCAAGAAATGAATATCGCAGCCCAGCAGAAGTTTGGTGACGCCGTGAACAGCGGAAAACTCGACCTTCTCGACAACCTCGTGGCAAAAAACGCAGTCGATAACGACCCTGCCCCTGGACAAGGCCCTGGTCCTGAGGGTTACAAAGCGTTCTTTGGCGAGATGATTGCCGCTTTTCCAGACCTGCACATCGCAGTTGAGCGTCTCGTGGCCAACGATACCGACGTGGCATTCGCTTATATCCTCACCGGCACCCATCAAGGACCCTTGATGGGCCACGCTGCCAGCGGTAAAACGATGTCTGTTCGTGGCATGCAAATTAGCCGGTTTGAGAACGGGAAACTTGTCGAGCGGTGGGGTAGCAGCGACCAACAGGGCATGCTCGAACAACTCGGCTTGGCACCGTAATTTACGATGCGACACGGCCGTGATCGCGCACTGGGCACGCAGGCAAGGCTGTACTTGGTGTTCCTGCTATCGTGGCCGTTCTGTCAGCGCTTGCGCGCAGGCAGATTCGTTGCCGCTGCCAACATTGTGCGTTTCGTTTCACCGTGCGTTTGTTGGTCTGAGAAAATACGCCCTAGCTCCCTATTCTCGACTGGCTGATCGCCGGGCCATGGCAGCTGTGGGACGCTCGGGATAAGCTGTTTGGACCGTATCGCTCGCTGGTACGGGTCCCGACCCGGCTGGAGATTCGATGACGATTCAGACCCCCGTACCTTCCACTGACGCAGACACCTGGGACCACTGACGCAGACACCTGGGACGTCATCGTGCTGGGGGCCGGCGCCGTTGGTGAGAACGTGGCAGACCGAACGGCTCAGGGTGGGCTGCGCACCGTGATCGTCGAGAGTTCCCTGATCGGCGGCGAGTGCTCCTACTGGGCGTGCATGCCGTCGAAAGCGCTGCTGCGCAGCGGCGCCGTCGTCGCCGCCGCCCAGCGGGTTCCCGGAGTCACCTCGGTGGTCGACCCGCAAGCGACCCTGAAGCGCCGCGACACCATCGTCAACGGCTACTCCGACGCCGGCCAGGCGAACTGGCTCGAATCGGCGGGAATCGATCTGGTGCGCGGGCACGGCACCCTGACTGCCCCGCGCGAGGTCACTGTCACTGCCGCCGACGGCAGCGTGCGAGTGCTGACCGCCAGCCACGCCGTCGTTGTCAGCACCGGGTCAGCGGCCCTGTTGCCCGAGGTGCCGGGCCTCGCCGAGGTCACACCGTGGACCAGCCGTGAGGCGACCTCAGTCACGGAGATCCCGACGAGCTTGGCCATCATCGGCGCTGGAACCGTTGCCGTCGAGATGGCCACCGCGTATACGGCTCTTGGCTCACACGTCACCCTCATCGCCCGCAGCGGGCTGGTCGGCGGCTCGGAGCCGTTCGCCGGCGAACTGGTCACGACCGCGCTGCGCGATTCCGGCGCGACCCTGCTCCTTGATGACTCTCCCACGGCCGCCCGCCGCACCGACACCGGCGACGTGGAGCTGACCCTCGCCAGCAGCGGCACCGTGACCGCGAGTGAGGTTTTGGTGGCCACCGGCCGGGTCCCCAATACTGGCGGTCTCGGGCTTGCCACCGTGGGACTCGTCCACGGCGACTGGCTCACGGTCGACGACACCCTGCGGGTGGTCGGTGAGTCCCTCGCATCCGTCTCGGCGCTCGGCACCGAGCGACCAGGCAGCGGAGGGCTGTATGCGGCCGGCGATATCAACCACCGGGCACTGCTCACTCACTAAGGCAAGTACCAGGCCCGGGCCGTAGGTGACGTGATTGTCGCTCGCGCGGCAGGCACCCCGGTCGACGACAAGCCATGGGGCTCACACGTTGCCACAGCCGACCACAGCGCGGTGCCGCAGGTCATCTTCACCGACCCGGGGGTCGCATCTGTCGGCCTGACCGCTGCCGCGGCAGTGAAGGCAGGGTATCGGGTGCGCATCCTCGACTAGGAGGTCAGTTCGTTCGGCGGTTCCACGGTGCTCGCCGACGACTACGTGGGCCACGCCCGGGCGATTGTCGATCGCGATCGGGAGGTGCTGATCGGCGTAACCTTCGTGGGCCAGGACGTCGCCGAGCTCCTGCATTCGGCGACGATCGCGGTCGTTGCCGAGGTCCCGATCGACCGACTGTGGCACACGGTGCCGAGCTATCCGACACTCAGCGAGGTCTGGCTGCGCCTGCTCGAAGCGTATGGTCGGCCTGGACACGTCGACTAGCAGGCCCTACGGATAATCATTTGAAAGAGGTTTCAGCTGCGCTGAGAGGTAACGGCCCATGCAGTGGACAGGATGATGGATTTCGTTGAACCGGATTGTTTGTTGAGTGCGGCGGCGTGGGCCCATATGAAGATCCACGTTCAGAGCATGGCTTTGTCGGCCGACGATGGCATCACGAACTTGAACCAACAGATTGCATAGGTTTCGGCGGTGAAGGCGTCATACAAGGTGCTGAAGGCGAGTGCGTCACCTGTGGCCACTCGTTCGAGAAGCAGATGACCGCCGATACTGTCCCCCAGAGAACGCGGCCCCGCCTCGGCAGCGGTCATGGTGCGGTCCCGGATGATCGAATGACGAGTGTAGACAAGGCACTTCCTAGATGTGGTGAGTGAGTCCGCTGACAGGGTCTCGGGCAACGCTAAAAATCTTTGTGACCTGAATGGGGGGGGGGTGCCCCTATGGTTTTCTTCAAGTCGTGAGTGGGGTTCTGATTTCGTAAAGGGTGCAGTCCCTCCCGCCCGCGCGTCCATCTGGTTTTGTCGAGCCTCAAGTTTGGTGAAGGCTCGGTTAGACCCGTCCATGCCGGTCCGATCCGCGAGACGATCGCAAGTGTCAGGAAAAGCTATGGCCTCCTCGACGTCATGCAGCCCTCAGACAACGAAGAGCGTCAGTGGATCATTCACGCCGAAACCGTTCCGGAGCTCCGCCACGCCCCGAAACGGCTACTCGATCCGCAGTCTCAAGTGAAGATGCTCACGCCACCTGGACCAACCAACAGTCCCACGATGATGAGCACAATACCCCAGAGAATCTGGCGTCGAAATAGCGCGACAATGCCTGCAATAACGAGGACTACCGCAATGATCCAGAGAATTGTTGCCATGTGCTGCTCCATTTCATTCAGCGCCGACGGGCCGTACGCCCACAGCGGTTTTCGATCTGCTAAAGCGAACGTACCCCCTGCGCGATCTCTGCCCACTGTGTTTTATCCAGAATATCGTGGAGGTGAGACTGTGTCATCAGCTGTTAGCGGCCATGCGAAACGACGAAGAGAACCCAAGCGCGGTCACATCCAGTATCTCTGTGTAGTTTCTTAACACCGTGCGGGACGTGACCTAACGGCTAGCGTTTGGTGGCCTCGTCACGTGCCAGAGTGTTGTCAGCAGGTTGATCTGGCAGTAACCCGAGGACGCGCGCCCGGCGGTAGAAGGTCGCTCTGGATATTCCAAGATCGAGAGCGACCTGCGCCGCTGTCTCTCCACCTTTTATGAGCCGGTGGACGTTTCGGATTTGACTGTCGGTAATGAGTTGCGGTCGCCCGCCCAGATATTTTCCGGCGTCCCGGCGCTTGTTGATCGAGTCGACTATGCGCTCTCGCTCGATTTCGTGTTCCACTTGCCCGAGCGCCGCCATGATCGTGAATGGCATGGACCCCATCGGTGTCGCGGTATCGACGTCGTCGCCGCCCGGGTTGAGCACCCTCAGGCCGGCACCGCGGACGCGGAGCTCTTCGGCGAAAGCGAGCATGATCTGCGTCGATCGCCCGAGCCGGTCCAGACCCGTGATGACGAGAGTGTCGCCCGCCTCGAGGGAGTGAAGCGCGCGATCGGAGTAGGACCGCGATGTGCGAGCTCCTAAGATCCCATGGTCGACGTAGACGTCATCACGCCGGACGCCAGCGGCGAGGATATCGACTTGCTGTCGGTCGGTGGATTGCTGACGCGTCGATACGCGCGCGTGGCCGATCAGTTGGCCCTGCCCCCATTGACTGGACACCTCACAAGAGAGAATGTTCACATGGGAAAGACACGCAGGGAGTTCATTCCTGGGTACAAAGACGAGGCCGTAATGCTCGTGATCAACTACGGCAGGGCGATAGCGACCGTGGCCCGCGAACTCGGCATCAACGAGGCATCGCTGGGCTGGTGGGTCGGTGCATTCAAGGCCCGTAACGACACCGCTGGTCTGATTCGCCTTGACAAATTCAGCGATCATGATTGGCTCGTATTACGTGACAGTTTCCGGCACAGAGTTCGACCGTGAAAGGAGGTGGCTCGTGAGCCACCATGCCGTGATCAACCCCGCTACAGGCGAGACCATCAAGACGTACCCCCAGATTTCGAGTGATGAACTCGCGCAGGTCATCGCAACGGCGGATGAGGCTCACTACGGTTGGTCTCGGAACTCTTCCGTCGACGAGCGAGCCGCACTCCTTCGGAAGGTCGGCGAATTGCATGAGGAACGCCGCGATCAACTGGCGGCCATAATCGTGCGCGAGATGGGCAAGCCCGTCGATGAAGCGCTCGGCGAGGTCGACTATGCCGCCAACATTTACCGGTACTACGCCGACAACGCGCAGGAATTTCTGAAGGACGAACCAATCACCTTGCTCGGCGGCGAGGGTTCCGCGTTCATGCGCTCCAGTTCTCTGGGTGTGCTCATTGGGGTCATGCCGTGGAATTTCCCGTACTACCAGGTTGCGCGCTTCGCTGCACCGAACCTCATGACGGGCAACACGATCATCCTCAAGCATGCGTCGCAGTGCCCGGAATCGGCTGCGGCGATTGAGCGAATCTTCCATGATGCAGGCTTCCCGGCTGGCGCCTACACGAACGTGTATGCCGACAGCGAGCAGGTTGCCACGGTCATCGCCGACCCGAGGGTACAGGGCGTCTCCCTTACCGGTTCGGAGGGCGCCGGCGCGGCCGTTGCTGAGGTAGCCGGTCGCCATCTCAAGAAAGTCGTGCTGGAACTTGGTGGGTCAGACCCCTTCATCCTGTTGAGCACCGACGACATGGCCGCGACAGTGGCTGCCGCTGTTGCCGGTCGCCTCCGCAATGGCGGGCAGGCCTGCGACGCCGCCAAGCGATTCATCGTGATCGATGAACTTTACGATGAGTTCACGGAGAAGTTCACCACCGCCATCCTGGCGAACTCACCCAGCGACCCGACCGTCCTCGGGGCAGACTACGGCCCCATCTCTTCCCTGGCTGCAGCCGAGCATCTTGAGGAGCAGGTAGAGCGCGCAGTCGCTCAGGGAGCGACCCTGGCGAGCACTGGCAAACGGTCTGGCACCTTCTACCCAGCGACGGTGCTCACCGACGTAACGCGAGACAACGACACGTACCACGAGGAGTTTTTCGGGCCCGTGGCATTCGTCTACCGGGCAGCCTCAGAAGATGAAGCTGTAGACCTCGCAAATGACACTCCTTTTGGGCTGGGCTCCTACTTGTTCACGACCGATCCCGAGCAGGCACTTCGGGTCGCCGACCGCATCGAAGCTGGCATGGTCTTCGTCAACCTCGTCGATGCCGGCGGCGCAGAGCTACCGTTCGGCGGAGTGAAAAGAAGCGGCTTCGGGCGCGAACTCGGCCGTTTCGGTGCTAATGAGTTCGTGAACAAGAAACTCATCCGCATCGGCTGACCTTTCGCCGAAATTCTTAGCCGACGCGGTAAACACCGTTCAGTTGCCGATACTGCCGTGTGCCCGACCCAAACGCGACCCGTCAGCTAGTAAGTCCGCACAATACTGCCGTCTTCGTACTCGAAGAAAATCTTTCCACCTTCTGGGCCAAACGGCATCGCTAGGCAACATTGATGCGTGAGCCACGCGAGATGG
Organism: Cryobacterium sp. Hh38; assembly: GCF_004403235.1. Classification (NCBI taxonomy): domain Bacteria; kingdom Bacillati; phylum Actinomycetota; class Actinomycetes; order Micrococcales; family Microbacteriaceae; genus Cryobacterium; species Cryobacterium sp. Hh38. The sequence continues at coordinate 148,336 of NZ_SOHD01000028.1, forward strand.
TGTCTACTACGTTGTGTGGTGCTTTGGCGCGTTTCCTAATGAATATTGGCTTCCAAGGGAGCCGGGGGCGGTGCGGCTAAAGGCCAGCCCTCGGAATCATGAATCGTGTCGTTCAGAGCCTTAGTTGGCGTGGTTGAGAGCCACCTGCAAGGCTCCTTCCACCACGTGAGGGCCACGTGGTGGAAGGAGTACCGATAATGGTACGGAAGATCAAGGCGAAGCTTGTCTTGCAGTTACGAAACCAAGGCTTGTCGGGCCGGGCGATCGCGTCGGGGCAGGGCATCGCACGCAATAGCGTCCAGGTGGTGCTCGAGGCGGCGGACCGACTCGGCGTCGGCTGGGCTGACGTCGAGGAGATGCCGGAAGCTGAGGTGTATTCGGCGTTGTTCCCGGGTCGCGGAGTACACGAATCCGTGTTCGCGCAGCCGGACTGGGGGCGGGTGCACACCGAACTGGCCCGGGTCGGAGTGACGTTGAAGTTGCTGCACCAGGAATACGTCGACGCATCCGGTCCGGCCCAGGCTGTGATGAGTTATGACCGGTTCTGCCGGCTTTATGGCGACTACTCCGCTGTCTCGGGTGCGACGTCCCGCGTTGGCCACAAGGCTGGCCGCAGCATCGAGGTTGACTGGTCTGGGCCGACGATGCAGCTGTTGGATCCGACGACGGGCGAGATCTCGAAGGTGTATTTGTTCGTCGCGTGCCTGCCGTTCAGCCGGTATGCGTTCGTGGAAGCCACGTTGGATATGCGGCAGGAGTCGTGGCTGCGCGCCCACACGGCGATGAACGCTTTCTTCGGTGGCAGCGTGCCACGCCTGGTGCCGGACAATTTGAAGACGGGGGTGATCTCCCACCCGCGCGAGGGCGAGGTTGTGCTCAACGACGCCTACCGGGAGATGGCGGCGCACTATTCGGCAGCGGTGTTGCCGGGCCGCGTTCGGGCGCCGAAGGATTATCGCGGGGATCTTGTTATCCCGAGTTCTCGCCCCTTGGGCAGTGTTCAAGCGGTCGTGGGCTGGTATTCCTCGGGATAACTATTTGAGTCCAGCGAGCCTGAGGATGAGGTCGTCACTTCCTTTCCAAATGGGCGCGAGGTCAGGCGTGACGCTGGCTGCTTTCTGGATTGCTTCACGGACCATCTGGCTGTCGGCCGACGCATAGATGCTGGTCGTGGCGATGTTGGCGTGGCCGAGGAATTCCTTGATGTGCGGCAACGGCACGCCAGCGCGTAGCATCTGCATCGCGCGAGCGTGCCGAAGCTGATGAGCATGGATCCGCTCGGGAAGCTCGGGACAATGCGCTCGCGCTGCCGCGGCATGTTTGTTCAGCAGGTAGGCAATATTGTCCTGGCTCATCTGGTGGTGTTGGCCGGCACGAACCGTATAGAAAAACGATGCTCCTGGTGCGGGCGTGCCGGGGTGGAACTCGTTCACGTACTGATCGAGGTGACGCCCGGTCTTGTCCATGATCGGCACCGTTCTGGTCTTTGTTCCTTTCCCCGTCAGCGTCACACGGCCAGCGCCGGGGGTCGTATCGATGTCTGCAGGCGTCAAATCCAGGATTTCCTGAACACGGGCGGCGGCATCAAAGATGAGCAAGATGATGGTCGTGTCTCGCAAACCCCGGCGGGTGTCTTGTCTTGGCGCTCGGATCAGCGCGTCAACGGCAGGCATCGTCAACCCGTCGGGCGCATGGGCCACGGCCCTGACCGGCCGGACGAGCTTGACGTCCAGCCAGATCGCGACGAGTGCCGGATCCTCGCCGGCGCAGTAGGACAGGAACGACTTGATCGCCGCCAGTCGCTGGTTGGCTGAGGAGGGCTCCATGTGCTTGACATCGAGCAGCCAGGTGGTGAACCCGGTGATCGTGGAGCGGTTGATGCCATCGAAAGTGATTCCGTCCAGCTCAAGGTGTTGTGTTTCGCGAAGGTAGTCCAGCAGTGCATTCAGCGCGGCTTTGTAGGAGCGAATCGTGTGCGGGCTGAGCCGACGTGCGCGGGGAAGATGGATGGTCAGCCACGTGCGCACCAGTCGGAAGAACTCATCGGAAGTCATGAGAAGCCTCCAGCAGAGTGGATTCAATATCGGTGTTGGCGAGCCGGCGCAGGTCGGGGTGGAAATCTGCGGCGAGGTGGAAGTAGTACCAGGTGTCCTCGGTGTTGTTATGCCCGAGGTGCAGACTCAGGTAGGCGACGAGTGCTTCCGGATCACGGCCGGCGAGCACCCACCGGTTGATGTTCTCTATGACGTGCGCGTGTCTCAGGTCATAGGGGCGCGGGGCTGAGCCAGTGCTGGCCACGACGGCTGGCCCGGCCGCGGCCAAGAGCTCGTGAAACCAGCAGTTCAGTGTTGACGGGCTGTAGAAGTTTCCCCATTGGTTGGGGAAGAAGGCGGTCCGGTCGGGGTGATAGGCGCTGATTGCGGCGTCGTAACTTCGGCAGTACTCGTGCAGATCGGGTGACATGAACACGATCCGGTCCTTGTGCCCTTTGGACTCACGAATGCTGACGGTGCCCCGTTTCAGATCGACGTCGTTCCGGTGCAGATTCTTGGCTTCGCCGGGCCGTAGCCCCAGGCAGTAGATCATTCGGCATATCGCGGGGATGAGCAGCTGGCGTTGACCACCAAAGGGCGAGGCCGGAATCTGGTCGGCCGCATCAAAGAGAGCTCGCAATTGCTCGTGCGAGAAGATGTGCGGGCTGTAGTGGATCTGTCGGCCCGGGATTCCCGACGGGATGACATATGCGGTGACGCCGACACTGCTCATGTGTTTGGCGAGCTGTCTGACGGGGGTGATCCGTCTCATCTGGCCGTTGACGTGTTCGCCGGGCCGAGCAGTAACCCAGCTCATCGCCATTTCCCGTGTCAGCGTGCTCTGGCCGCGATAATCACGAGCACACAGTGCGTCAAACGCACGCAGATGCCGTTCGGACTGAACGTAGGGCAGCCCCAGAGCGTGCTTGACGTCGAGCAGGACTTGGACGTGAACGCCGAGCTCACTGACGAAACCGGTCATGGTCGTGCCGTCCTCGGCTCGATGCCGGCGAAGTCGAGGCAGCAGTCGCGCAGGTGCGTGTCGTCGGCGGCGAGATAGTGCTTGGCCGAGGCGATCCCTCGGTGGCCGAGTGCACCGGAGATCACCGGCAGGCTCGTGTCGTCCTCGAGCATTCTGGTCGCGAAAGAGGCTCGCAACACTCGAAAGCCGTGACCTGTGCCGTTTCGCGGAGAAGTCGTGGTGCGGGCGAACGCGGCTGCGGCCACGTTATATAAGCCGGACGAGGGAGACAGCCCGACGTAGGGGGCCTGGGACCGCAGGAACACATGCTCGTCGGCGACCCCGTCAGGCCTCCCGTGAAGGAGATAGTCCGCGATCGCTTTACCGACGTCAGCCAGGAGAGGCAATATCAGCAGGGCCCCCGTCTTGTGTTGAGCGAGCGTGATCTGTCCCTGGGCCCAGTCGATGTCCTGCAGACGCAGGCCAGAGATGTCGACAGGGCGCAGACCAGTCCTCGCCGCTAACAGCAGCATCGCTTTGTCTCGACGGCCTTGCGGCGTGGCCGTGTTCGTCGAGTTCGTCAGTGCCTCAACGTCGCCACCCGGCAGCACATCCGCGAACAGGACGCGCCTTGAAACTTGCCGAGGGACTGCCCGAGCCAGGCCCGTGCAGCGGCCGGATTCCTCCAGAAAGCGGCACAACACCCGCACCGCCGTCACCGCGGTTCTCATGCTGCCGGGCTTGTAGCGTCCGCCGAGGAAGATCACCGCCGCCGCGATATCGGAGCCAGCGAGGGCACGAGCGCTTGTCACACCTCGTTCCGGCAGCCACGCGAGAATCGTGCGGCTCACCGTGGCATAGAGCTCCCTCGTGTCGCCGGCGAGGCGCTGGCCTTCCAGCCACGACTCGAACTCTTCTTGGACGGGACGAAAGACCGCATCGAGCGCATCATTCGGATGCCTCCGAAAAGACAGCGCCCAACGGTAGGACCCCGTCCGGGCCACCTCCACGAGCACCAAAGTCGACTTGCGCAGGAGCTTGCGCTTCCACTCCTTCATCTGGCCGTCCCGGCACTTTGTGGCCACGACCTGCAGATAGGCAGCCACGACCTCATCCGTGAAAGTTGCCACGGCCTGCTCGGAACAGAACCTCGCGAATTGCGACCAGGCCCACCGATACTGCATCCGCGTCGAGGGCGCCTGCCCCAGCCCGCTCATGGCAGTCTCCGCCTGCAAGATCAACTCGCCTATGGACATATTCATTTCTTGCTCACCTCCGTTGGGAAATTCAACTGAGATGAGTTAACTCAAACCGGCATACGTTATCCCGAGGAATACCAGCCCACGACCGCTTGAACACTGCCCAAGGGGCGAGAACTCGGGATAACAAGATCCCCGCGATAATCCTTCTTATCCCGAATTCGGGATAAAAAAGACAAGGCGAGCGTCGAGAACACGGTTTCTCATGTCGCGACGTGGGTCATCGCTGGGCTCCGGCAGGAGCAGTTCACGTCGCTGCCGCAGTTGCGGGTCCGGATCGGTGAGCAGATCGATGCTTACAACCGGCAGCCGTTCCAGAGAAGGGACGGGTCCAGGCTGAGCGTCTTCACGACCGAGGAGAAGCCGCTGATGCAACCGCTGCCAGCGGCCCCGTTCGAGATCAGCACGTGGTCCTACAAACGCAAAGTGAATAAGAACTCACACGTGGTCTGGGCGAGGAACTTCTACTCCGTCCCCTTCAGCCATATCGGCGGCTACGTTGACCTTCGCATCACGGACACGATGCTGGAGGTCTATCGCAACGACGAGCGCCTGACCAGTCACCTGCTGCTGCCGGCCAGCACGACAAACCAGTATCAGACCAACGACGCGGACCTGCCCGAAGGGCGCAGCTTCCAAGCCTGGGACCGGGCCCGGATCGAGGAATGGGCGGCGCGGATGGGACCATCGGCCGTGACGGTAATCGGGAAGATATTCGAAGCCGCCTCCATCGAGGAAGCCGGCTACGACCCCGCCCTGGCGGTGCTTCGACTGTCGCGCCGGTTCTCTCCGACCCGGGTCGAGGCCGCCTGCGCGCTGGCATTGCAGGGGCCGATCCGCTCTCCGTGGTATGCGCACCTGCGGCCGATCCTGGACACCGGGCAAGACAAAACCGGCCGCGTCCCCGACAAACCGGAAACTGACGATGGCGGATACGTGAGAGGCAGCGACTACTACGCCGGAGGAGTCCGATGAGCCGGCTCGATACCGAGACCAAACGCAAGTTGCGGGAGATGAACGCCGGCGAGCTGCTGGAGGCGATCGACACCCAAGACGAAACCCTCAGCATCAGCTTGTCGTTTGAAGAGCGGGTCCGGCTGGTCGTCGATGACGCCTACTCCACCTTCACGCACTCCAAGGTCTCCGGGCTGATTCGGCGGGCGGGGCTGCGCTATCCCAATGCGGATCTGCGCAGCATCGACCTGCTCGACGAACGCGGCCTGAATCGGCAACTGCTAACCCAGCTCGGCACATGCTCGTTCGTGAATCGGCAGCAGAACGTCGTCTTTCAGGGGTTCACCGGGTCGGGGAAGTCGTATCTGGGCTGCGCGATCGCTAAACGCGCCTGCGAACATCGCATCCGCGCCCACTACGTCCGGATGCCCGACCTCGAGGAGGCCTGGGTCGCTGCCCAAGACACTCCTGGCGGCGCCGGGAAGTTCCTCCGCAAATACGCCTCGTTCACCCTCCTCGTCATTGATGAGTGGCTGCTCGATCGCCCGACCGAATCGATGCGAACAATGCTGCTGGAGCTGATGGAACGCCGTTACGGGGAGAGCGCAACGGTGTTCTGCACCCAGTATCAGCAGAAGGACTGGCACCAGCGCCTCGGCTCCGGTGTTCACGCCGACGCGATCATGGACCGCATCATCCACAACACCATCTGGGTTGAGACCGGCACCTACAACATGAGGGAGCGAACAGCCCTCACCACCGCCTAACAACCCGCGAAGAGAGCCAGTGGCCCCCAGCCGCACCACCACTGGCTCTCTTCGGCACGAACGGTGGCTCTGAACCGCACGATCGGGTGGCTCTCAAGGGATCAAATACTCACTCTGGGCCCAGGGCCTTTCAAGTGGAAGTGGTTGCGGCAGGCGGAGTTAAGTCGTCTCGACTCCATGGTCTATATCTGCTGGCGAACCTAGCCGGTCGCCCGAGTCCGCAGAAATTCTTCAATCCTGCATCGTCCAAAGGACTTATTCGCTGATATGCTCATCTTACGAACTTTTGTACGCTATCCGAACACATAAGGACACTGTGGTTTCAAAAATTGTGGATCACGTTGACGACTCCGTTGCTGATATTCCCGACGGCGCAACTGTCATGATTGGCGGTTTCGGACGGGCCGGCCAGCCTGTCGAACTCCTTGATGGTCTCATCCGCCATGGGGCCCGCGATCTCACGATCGTTAGTAACAACGCAGGCAACGGCGAAGTCGGCTTGGCTCTTCTTATCAAGGTCGGGCACGTGCGCAAGATGATCTGTTCCTTCCCTCGCCAAGTCGACTCACACATCTTTGACGAGGCCTACCGGGCCGGCAAGATCGATTTGGAGGTCGTGCCGCAAGGCAATCTTGCAGAGCGCATTCGCGCCGCTGGCGCGGGTATCGGCGGATTCTTCACGCCAACCGGCTACGGCACTCTGCTGGCGGAAGGCAAAGAGAGTCGCATTATTGACGGCCGGGGTTATGTCTTCGAGTCACCCCTTCATGCGGACTTCGCCTTGATCAAGGCCCACAAGGCCGACCGTTGGGGCAACCTCGTGTACCGCAAGACAGCGCGCAATTTTGGTCCGATCATGGCAACTGCCGCCGTCACGACCATTGTGCAGGTTGGCCAAATAGTTCCGCTCGGCACGATCGACCCGGAACATGTCATCACACCCGGCATATTTGTCAACAGGGTCGTGCAGATCCCAAGCGGTGCCAGCTCATGAGCACCAGGAGCGGAGAGAGCACATTTGCGACACAGGGAGCACTAACGCGGACCGACATGGCCCGGCACGTCGCCGCCGACATTCCCGATGGCGCGTATGTCAACCTTGGAATAGGCCTACCAACCAGCGTCGCCAACTTCCTCACGCCTCAGCAGGAGGTGATCCTTCACACCGAAAATGGCATGCTTGGCATGGGGTCCGAGGCCCACGGGAATGAAATTGACCTTGACCTTCTAAACGCGGGCAAGATTCCTGTCACCGAACTCGCCGGTGCCAGCTACTTCCATCACGCGGATTCCTTTGGCATGATGCGCGGCGGACATCTCGACATCGCCGTACTTGGCGCATTTCAAGTCTCTGCGCAAGGTGACCTCGCTAACTGGCACACGGGTGAGTCCGGCTCCATTCCCGCCGTCGGGGGCGCCATGGACCTCGCTGTCGGCGCCAAGAAGGTCTTCGTCATGATGGAACTCACGACAAAGTCAGGTCAGTCCAAGCTCGTCGAATCGCTCAGCTACCCGGTCACCGGGCTTCGCTGCGTCACTCGGATTTATACCGAGGTCGCCTTTTTTGATGTATTCCAAGACACGGGACTTGCCGTGACGAAACTCTTTGGCAGCGTCACCGTAGCGTCGTTGCGCGAACTCACGACGCTCCCGATCATCGACGCCACCCATCAGGACTCACGTTCAACTCACACCGAAAGATAATCATGGTACGCGACAGCTATATCTACGATTACGTCCGCACACCCTTCGGCCGCTACGGCCAGTCACTTGCAGACACTCGACCGGATGACCTTGCCGCCTTGGTTCTCGGCGAACTCGCCCGCCGACACCCTGAACTCTCTTTGGAGGCGATCGACGATGTAATTTTGGGCGCAGCTAACGGCGCTGGCGAAGATAACCGCAACGTGGCACGGATGGGGTCCCTCCTTGCCGGATTCCCCACATCCGTCCCCGGCACCACAGTAAACCGTCTGTGCGGTTCAGGCATGGAAGCCACAATTCAGGCCAGTCGCGCGATCGAATCGGGCGACGCGCGCGTAGTACTCAGTGGCGGAGTCGAGTCCATGTCACGCGCCCCTTGGGTGATGCAGAAGCCTCGGAAAGGATTCCCCGCTGCCGACGCGATCTTGCATTCGACAACCATCGGCTGGCGAATGTCCAACCCCGCGATGGACCCCCATTGGACTGTCCCCCTCGGCGAGACTGCGGAAATCTTGGCCGACCGCTATGGAATCAGCCGCGACGAGCAAGACGAATTCGCCGTACGCAGCCACCAACGGGCCACCGCTGCCTGGACCAACGGAACTTTCCGCAAACAGATCGTTGCGGTTCCCGGCACGGTGCTCAGCGTCGATGAAGGCATCCGACCTAACACCACACTCGACACGCTCCGTGGCCTGAAACCAGTCTTCAAGATTGGTGGGTCCGTAACCGCGGGCAATTCCAGCCCACTCACTGACGGTGCTGCCGCGCTTCTCATCGCCGGCGAGGATGCCGACTTGGGTGACCCGATCGCCCGCATCGTGTCCCGAGGAGTCGCCGCGAACGATCCCGACATCTTCGGCATCGCCCCGGTGAAAGCCGCAAACAGGGCCCTCGCGCGCGCCGGACTGACGTGGGCTGACGTTGACTTCGTTGAACTGAACGAGGCTTTCGCCGCTCAAGCGCTCTCCTGCATTCGTCTTTGGGACGGGCTGGACCCCGACAAATTGAATGTCGACGGCGGCGCGATCGCCATGGGCCACCCACTCGGGGCATCCGGCGCCCGCATTATTGGCCAACTCGCTCGTAAACTCGAGGCGAATGGCGGTGGAATCGGCGTCGCCGCTATTTGCATCGGCGTCGGCCAGGGACTGGCGGTCGTGCTCGAACGCTAGGCTTCTGAAAATGAATGAGACGTCCGCCCCCGACACCAGCCCTGACTTCGTTCAATCGCTGGCCCGGGGACTCGCGGTTATCGCTGCCTTCTCCGCCGAACGCCCGCGGATGACGCTCACCGAAGTCGCCGCCGTCACGAATCTGACCCGGGCGACGGCGCGACGTTTCCTGCTCACCCTGGAACACCTCGGCTACGTCCGGTCAGATACAAAGCAATTCTCACTCACCCCACGTGTACTCGAACTGGGCTTCAGCTACCTTTCGGCCTTGGGTTTGCCCGACGTCATCGCCCCGCGTTTGCAGGAATTGAGTGCCCAGCTGCACGAGTCGGCCTCTGCCGCCGTCCTCGACGGCGGCGACATCATGTACATTGCAAGGTCCGCCAGCCGCAAGATTATGCAGGTGCAGATTACCGTTGGCACCCGCTTCCCCGCGTACGCCACAGCGATGGGACGCGTCCTCCTCGCCGCTTTGCCCTCTACAGAAGCCACCACCCTGATCCAGGCCAGCTCGCCGCGCGCACTGACCCCTCACACCAAAACCTCCCTAACTGACCTTCAGGCATCTTTAGAGGAAGCCCGCCGTGCAGGCTACTCGTTGGTCGACGAGGAACTCGAGCTCGGTCTCCGTTCACTCGCGATGCCGATCCACGATTCCCACGGAAATGTCCTTGCGGCTGTCAACGTGTCGACGGTTGCGAGGGACCCAATCGCAGTCACACTGGCCGCACTGCTCCCTGGCCTGAGTGCAACGGCGCGACTTGTCACCGCCGACCTCTCGGCGACGGGGACCACCTCGCCCGTCTGACCGTATTACAGGCCCGTGGGCTAATATGGTGAAGTGTCCGGCGCTTCGCCAACATGCAACTCGTCGACATTGAAGGTCACAATATGCCTGACCCCAGGATCATTGCACAGCGCGCCGCCCCCCTTCGCCAGCAAGTAGTCGAAATCCTGCGTCAAGACATCCTCGACAACATCATGCATCCCGGCGATCGCCTCCTCGAAAACACCCTGTGCGAACGCTACGGAGTCTCCCGCACGGTCATCCGGGAGGCCCTGAGGCAGCTTGAATCCGAGAGCCTCATTACAATGCTGCCGAACCGCGGACCGATTGTGACGATTCTGTCAGCTCGGGACATCGAATCTCTCTATGAGGTGCGCGCCAGTCTCGAGGGGTTGGCTGGGGAACTCTTCGCCCGCAATGCTCACGCGGAACAGGTAGGGCATCTCGTCGAGCATCTTGTGCTCATGGAAACGACCTATCTGGCGGGCGATCTACGTACCCGGGGAGAATCGAAGGACGAGTTCTACCGAATCCTGCTCGGCGGCGGGGGAAATGAAGTACTCTCCGCATCATTGAAGGGCATCCACACTCGTATCGGCATCTTCCGGCACTACGCGTTTCTGGACAGCGAGCGGGTTAACGTCTCAATGCAAGAACTGCGCGGAATCGTTCAGTCCGCCGCCGTCGACCGGGATCCGGCTGTCGCGCGCCAACGCTGTGAGGAACACATCCGTTTAGCGGGCGCACTCGCCGTGCTCGAATACCAGGCGCGAGTGGACCCCACGGCCGATGCGGCGCACCTCTCATAGACGGAAGGGTACCTTGGGCGCAGGCCGCCGTACTTCCGGCACGTCCTCGAAGTGGGTTTTGAGCCTCATGAGGGCTTCATCACGCCATCGAACACGACTTGCCCACTCGTCCAACGGCAGTATTGAGCGGCGCTGTGCCGTGACAACCTGAATCAAGTCAGGCGTCCACGGATCGGCCTGGCCCCGCGATGAGCCCATGCGTTCGTAGGCCGGGCCCATCTTCGCTGCATGCGATTCGATCCCGCCCCGAGTATTCAGGTCCACCGTTTCAAACGGACCGATCACGCTCCATCGGCGGCCGAGGCCGCTGCGCATGACCTCGTCAATGTCCTCGACCGAGGCCACGCCGTCCCGAACGAGGCAATATGCTTCGCGAAGCACGGCGCCCTGCAACCGATTGAACAGAAACCCCTCAATCTCCTTCCGCACAAGAACAGGCTTAAGCCCGGCAGCATGATAGATCTCCGTCGCCCGCTCGACGGTCTCCCTGGCAGTGTATTCCGATGGAACAAGCTCGATAACCGGAATTAGATATGGCGGATTTCCTGGATGGGCGATGAGCACTCGCTCACGCGCGGGAGTCGCCGAGGCGAACTCGCTGGAGACGATCGCCGAACTCGAGCTCGCCAGCACGGCATACGTCTCGCTGTAGGCCCCGAGCTGCTGGAAAACTTCGCGCTTGATGTCGAGGCGCTCCGGCACACATTCCTGAACGAGTTCCGCCCCACGCAGCGCATCGAACAAGATCTCGTGAAAACTCACCCGCTGCGAAACGTCATCGACCGGCTCCGAGATCAGCCCGTGTTCATTGAGAAGGGCCAGACGGTCACTCAGGTCATCACGAGCGCGGTCAAACGCCTCGGGTAGCGCGTCCCAGACCCGAACGGAAAAGCCGGCCGAGGCGAACAACACGGCGAAGGCCACTCCGATCGAGCCGGCCCCGGCAATAGCGACTGTCCGACTCATCGCGCTAAATCCTCCACCAAGAACGGTCGTCGGCATAGCCGCGCTCGAGGATCGCGACGATGTTTTCTTTAGTTAGCGGGCGCGGATTATTAGCCGTCAACCGCGATGCCAGCAGTGCCTGGTCTGCGACATATTCGAAATCCTCCGGCTTCAAGCCGAGTTCCCTGAGGTTCAGCGGCACACCTAGCGCGGCAAGAATCTGTTCCACCCGTACGATCGCCGCCTGAGCCTGTTCGAGTTCCGTCTCAGACTCGGTCGCCACACCGAGAATGCGCCCAATTTCCGCGAATTCAGCCTGTCTCACCGGCAAGTTGTACCGCATCAAGTACGGAAGAAGTGCGCCAACGCCGAATCCGTGCGGCGTGTGGGTCAGGTTTCCGATCGGAGACTGAATTGCGTGGATGCCAGCGGTCCCGGCCGTATTCAGCGCCATCCCACCACAGAAAGCCGCCAGCATTGTGTCGGATCGGGCCTGCAGGTCACTGGGGTCCGCAACGATGCGTTCAAGAGAGGTTGCGAGAAGGGAGAGCCCGTGGCGGCAGTAGATGTCGGTGAGTACGTTCTTACCCACGTACAGGTGGGCCGCGAGTTCCTCTGGGGACGGATTCTTGGAGCGGTCGGTGAAAGTCTCGATCAGGTGTGAGAGAGCATCCGCGCCCGTTGCCGCGGTGAGGCCGGGAGGACAGGTGAGTGTGAGTTCCGGGTCGACAACCGCCGCGACCGGCTCGAGATGGGCGCTGGCCACCCCGATCTTCATACCCTTGTCGGCGTCGAAGACCACGGCAATGCACGAGACCTCGGCCCCCGTACCCCCGGTAGTCGGCACGGTAACGACGGGCAGGCCGGGTCCATCGACGAGGTTCTCCCCGTAGTAGTCCCGCACATCGCCTCCACGGGACAGAAGCAGGCCTGCCACCTTGGCCATATCAAGACAGCTACCACCGCCAAGCCCGACGATGACCTCAATCCCTGCAGAGGCGAACTTCTCCTGGAGGTCGAGCACGTTGCTGCGCGGCAGGTCAGGTTCCACGCTGGAAAAGACGTGGACGGTCAACCCACGGGATTCCAGCGATTGAACGACCTCCCGAAACTCAGCCGTCGTCGCCATTCGCTCGTCCGTGCAGATCAACACCGACGTGCCCAGGGGCTCAACGATAAAGGGAATCTGGCGGCGCTGACCGGGGCCGAAAAACACCGACCGAGGTTGGCGAAGCAGGCCGAGGCCGAGCTGGTTGTCAATGCTGGGAACAGTCATTAGAGCAGTCCTGCCTTCTCGTCGATGGTGAGCGCAACGTATTTGCGCTCCATGAATTCGTAGATTCCGTCGTGTCCGCCTTCTCGGCCCAGTCCGGAGGCCTTGATTCCACCGAACGGTGCGGCGGGGTCAGCCATGATGCCCCGGTTCACCCCGACCATTCCGAAGTCGAGGCGTTCAGCGATGGTGACCGCCCGGGAGAGATCACCCGTGAATAGGTAGGCTGCCAGTCCGTAATGAGTGTCGTTGGCGAAGGCCAGGGCCTCGGACACGGAATTTACCGTGTACAAGGCCGCCACCGGCGCGAAGAGTTCCTCGTTGCAAAACGCGTGCTTGTGCGTGGGGAAGGCTAGGACGGTCGGTTCGAAGAAGAACCCGGCACCCTCGATCACGCTTCCACCGGTGAGCACAGTCGCCCCGATTTCCTGAAAGGACTTCACGAGGCCGACGACGCGGTCCAGCTGGCGTTGGGAGATGACCGGGCCAACCTCGACCTTCGAGTCGAAGCCATCGCCGACCGTAAGTTCGCGGGCTCGTGCGACGAACTTGCGGGTGAACTCGTCGGCGATAGACCTGTGGAGGATGATCCGATTCGCGGCGACACAGGCCTGACCGGCATTTCGAAATTTGCAGATAATGGCCTGATCGACCGCCAGATCGACGTCAGCATCATCAAGGACGATGAATGGCCCGTCGCCCCCCAGCTCCATGGACGAGTTGACGACGTGCTCGGAGGCCTGCTTGAGCAGGGTCGAACCGACACCGGTCGAACCGGTGAAGCTCACCTTGCGGAGCCTGGAGTCTGCCATGACCGCAGTCGAAATCTTGGCCGAGGTGCTGGTGTGAATAAGGTTGACGACACCGGCCGGGAACCCCGCATCGTGCAGGGTCTGCACGAACAGTGCCGCCGTCAGGGGCGTTTCGCGGGCGGACTTCATGATGACGGTACAGCCGGCTGCCAATGCCGCTCCGGCTTTGCGGGCCGACATGAGCAGGGGAAAATTCCACGGGGTTACCAAAAGGCTGGGCCCGACGGGCTGATGGGTCTCGATAATTCGGTAGCCTCCGGGCGACCCCTCCTGATATGTGCCGTGCAGGTGGGCGACCTGTTCCGCGTACCAGAGAAAGAATCCTGCAGAGAGAACGAACTCGCCCTGAGCTTCTGCCCGAGGCTTTCCACTTTCTAAAACCATCACATCGGCGAAGGCATCGGCACGCTCGGTCAGCAGCGCGTAGGCCCGGTGAAACAGGTCTGCCCGGCGGCGGGGCGACCATAGGCGCCATCCAGAAGAGACGGCGACCGCTGCGTCCAGCGCAGCCAATGCGTGCTCAGCGGTTCCGTCGGCCATCTCGGCGATAACAGTGGCGTCCGCAGGGTTCGTGACAGTGAAACTCGAGTCGGTCGCTCGCCAGTCTCCATCAATGAACAGCCCGGTGGGAACGAGGTGGCCCCGAAGGTTCACCCGCGTCTCGGTGTCAACGTGCAGGTTCATGTTCCGATTCTCCTTTGATCCGTGTATGCACAATTGGCCCTTCGGGAACTGTGTTTCCGCCGACTTTTCGTGCAAATAGGGTATTCTCGTAATACGGTACTACAGAAATTGGTGCTACTTTCGTGTCTATATAGGTTCTTTGCTCGCCGATAGCATAAAATTCGCCTCACTACCCGTCGGCTTGCCATGCCGACTGAAATTGCCAGACATCCCCATTGGAGTGGAATCGTGACATCGAACTTTGACGCGAACTTGACCCAGTCGATCAAGGAGAATTTCCTCGGTTCGACAGTTCCCCAAGAAATCCGGAACATCGGTCTCGTCGAGTCTTGGCAACGCTCCCAAGCGGCGCTTGGCGCCCCGGCAAACGTTGGACCGGTGCCGCACGTGCCGGAGGCTCTCCTCGACGAGCACCTCCTCGACATGCTCGGGGCGCCCATGAACAGGTTCGCCGAAGATCTGGAGGGAACCGGCTTGGCACTTCTTCTGGCCGATTCCCGCGGCCAGATTCTGCAGCGCTGGTGTGAGGATCGCCAATCTCGTTCGCACCTTGATCGGGTCGGCACGGTTCGTGGTGCGGTCCTTGCCGAGAACGTGGTCGGCACGAATGGAGTGGGGACCGTTGTTGCGACCGGGTCGAGCGTTCAGATCCGAGGTACCGAGCATTTTGCCGACATGTATCAGGACGCGGTGTGCACCGGAGCTCCCGTTCTGCACCCAATCACACGCAAGTTGCTTGCAGTCATCACCCTCTCCTGCGATATGACACCCCGCAGCGATCTGCTCAAACCGCTGGTGAAATCTCTGACCGCACAGTTGGAACAGCACCTCATGTCGGTTGAGCAACCGGGGGCCAGGGAGATGTTCAGCGTCTTCTTGGATCTGTCCCGTAAACAAAACTCCCCCGTCGTCGCTTTCGGGCCTCAGGGAGCCCTTATTCAAAGCTCGACGGCCCATCAACTGAATGCTCATGATATGAACCTGCTTCGCTCACTGGGCCAAGAGGACCGTCCCAGCGGGCGATACCTCGTCGAACTGTCCTCGGGTCCTACCCATCTCGACCTCACAATGGTTGGACAGGGAAACAACGTCGTGGTCGTCGGTGCGCCGGCTGCTCGCAAAACCCCCACTCGCCCCACAAATCCGGCACCGCGAATGGCCGGGCGTTCGCCGGAATGGTTAGCCGTTGTAAACCACATTGACAAGCTCCGGTCGCTCAAGACTCCGGTGATTCTCGTCGGTGAGACCGGGGTGGGGAAGACGTCATTAGCCCTCGGAATCCCGTATAAGGCAGGGACCGTGCCAGGCTCGATCACGCTCATTGATGCAGCCGAACGCCACATCGTCGGAACTCGCCAGTGGCTCGGCCGTGTGATTGAGGCGACACAGGCGCGAACCGAAATCGTTATTCGCGGCATTGAGACCCTAGACAAACCAGCACTCGATGGGCTGCGGTCACTCATCGACACGCGACAGCCTACGGCGCCGCTCCTCCTGACCCTGACCGCTGACTCCCCCACCGACGCCGAGCAGTTCGAGCGCCGATTCGACGTGAAGAGCGTCTGGATTCCCCCGCTACGAGACCGAACTGATGACCTTCCTGAGCTCTGGCGCACGTTGGCAGAGGCGGTAGCTCCCAGCGCCAAATTGGAGCTCACGGACAGGACGAAGGAGTTGCTGCGCGCGTATTCGTGGCCCGGCAACGTCAAAGAGCTGCGGCAACTTATCATCGGGCTAGCGTCCCGGGGAAAGTCGGGCGCTATCCAGCCCACCGACCTCCCGACTCCCATGCAGAGCGCTAAGACGCTGACACTCATTGAGCGCATGGAACTCGAGGCCATTCGCAAGGCCCTCCAACAGGCATCCGGTAACCGGGTGAAAGCAGCGGACATCTTGGGCATTTCCCGCGCCACGGTGTATCGGAAGATGAAGGCATACCGACTCGGCACCGAGTAAAGGTTGCACGCCACCGTCATCATCGTCTGGAACCTGCCGGTTCGACTTCGACCGCGGCCGAGCTGCGAGGTCTGGGCGACCGTGCAGAGCGCGACGCTCTCGCCCGGGCCAGAGCCGGCACGAGTTCGCGAAGGAGAACAACCGACAGAAGCACGCCGGCCTGAGCCAGGAGCTGAAGTGGTTCAGGCCAGCCGAGGGCACGCAGAAGCTGGCCCAATTGGGTGAGGAACAGAGCCGCGATTCCGGTCGAGACGAGGGCGGCACGTCCACCGGTCAGCGCCGTGCCCCCCAGCACGACAGCCGTCACCGTGGGCAACAGATAGCTCTCCCCGAAAAACAACGGCGGCGTCGACACGTATCCGGTGTAAAGAACCGCCGCGATTCCGTAGGCGACACCCGCGAAGCCGTACGCGAGCATTTGGTAGCTTCCCACCCGGATGCCCACCGCAGCCGCGGCCTTCTCACTGACGCCCACCGCAGTGAGGCGGCGACCGATGGTAGACCGCTGAGTAATGAATCCGGCGAGTGCAACGACGACGATCGCGACCAGCAAGGCATTGGGCACTCCAGCGAATTTATCGCTAGCGAAATCAGCCAGCAGTGCCGGCGCACCAGATGGAGTGCCATTCGACAGCCCGAAGACGGTTCCTAGGAGCACCGCGTTCATGCCCAGCGTCACAACCAACGGCATGACGCCGAAGCGGGTCACCAAGATGCCATTGGCAAGCCCCACCCCACCAGGCAGAACAATTGCCGCGATGATGGCCGCCCACACAGGCCAGCCGTAATTCTGGGGAAGGCTCGAGACGAGGACTGCGCCGAAAGCCATCATGCCCGGAACTGACAAGTCCAGACCTCGCTGCTGGATGACCAGAGTCTGGCCGACGGCCGCGATCCCCAGAACTGCAGCGAAGGGCAGCATTCCCACTACCGGAGCCGCGTCGAGGCTGCCTGGAGCCACAATAGGGCTGAGCAGGAACAGTGCGATCGTTGCGATCCAGATGGCACCAGAACCGCCAGAGAGCAATCGCTTCCAACGAACGTCCATTCTCATGTCGACAGGGCTAGTCATGAGGTCTTCCTTACTCGGCGAAGTTGTGCGTACAAAACGGCCGCTCCGACGGTGATTAGTCCGGGCAACCAATAGCCCCAGGCACCAGAGAGACCGAGGAAGGCAGGGATGCCGAGGATCTGGGCAACCAAGAACCCGGCGGCGATGATTCCAATGAAGGAACCCCTTCCACCGAAAATGCTTGCACCCGCCAGGACGATGACGGTGATCGAAGACAGCGTGAACGGCAGGCTGGGCCGACCGTCCCCAATACCGATTTGCGCCATCAGGAGGACCGCCGTCGGCATCACCAAGAAGGAGGTGAAGAGATAAGAGAGCAGCTGAACCCGGCGCGCATTGATGCCCAGGCTCTCGGCGGCGTCCTTACGTGAGCCGACCGCACGAAGTTCCACGCCCCAGCGGCTGCGACGCAGAGCCCATTCGAGAAGTAGAGCAACGGTAACCGCAACGATCGTGACGACAGGAACGAAGCCGACGCGCGCGAACACGACGTCGGTGACGTCAGTCGTGATAATTCCGCCCGGCGTCGTCCTCAGCATCAGGAAGGCCCCTTGCAGCCCAAGAGCGATGGCCAGCGTAACGACGACGGGGCTCAAATTGAACCGCGTCACGAGGAACCCGTTGATGAAGCCAACGGCCAGTGCCGCCGCAATCATCAGGCCAAGTCCCACGACGATATTTCCTCCATCGATGACGAAAAAGGATGCCAGCACAACGAGGAACCCCATCAGCGGACCGACTGAGAGGTCAAAGCCTGATCCCAGGACGACAATCTGTTGGGCCGCCCCAATCAGGATCAAGGGGGCAGCCAAGAACAACAGATTGTTGAGGCTGAAGGCCGAGAAGTAGGCGCCGTTACTGCTCCCGACGACCAGTGCCAGAAGTAGAATCACCACCCCCAATACTGCGGCCGGGGAGTGGTCACCGCGCAACCAACTGCGGAACCGCCCTGAGCGTGATGCTGACGCCTCTGCCCGCTGCCTCATGGTCGTCGAGGTCAGCGCGGCCCGGGCAATTTCGGCCTCGGTGACCTTGTCGCCCTCGAGTTCGGCGATGAGCTCTCCCCGGGACATAATGAAGACCCGGTCGCACAGCCCTTCCAGCTCGACACCGTCCGAGGAGAGAATGACTACGGCGGCACCGTCGTCGGCGGCGTCGCGAAGAATCCGGTAAATATCCACCCTCGCGCCGGCGTCAACGCCCTGAGTGGGCTCCTCAGCCAGCAAGACCCTCGGCTCGGCGAGCAGGGTGCGGGCCAGCACAGCCTTCTGCTGGTTTCCGCCGGATAGGGAAGCAATCGCCGTGCGCGAGGACGGAGTCTTGATCGACAGGTTATTGATCTGCTCGTTGGCGACCTGCGCGATGCGCTTCTCGCTGATGATGCCCGCCCTAGATACCGAGCCCAACGTCTTCATGACGATGTTCTCGCCGACGGTGAGGGGCATGAAAACGCCTTCCCCATGCCGGTCCGACGGCACGTAGACAATTCCGGCACGCGCCGCCGCAGCATTGCTTCCCAGTCGCACGGACCGGTCGGTGACGTGGATTTCTCCGCTGGCCGGCTCGATGCCGGCGAGAGCACGGATGAGTTCGGCCTGTCCGTTGCCCTGCACTCCGGCGATACCCACGATTTCGCCGGCTTTGACGGCGAAGGAAATGTCGTGGAAGTGATTTCCCCGCAGGCCATCCACCTTGAGCCGGTCTTCGGTTCGGATCGCGCCTGACTCTCCACCCTTGGGCGGGAAAACGGTTTCGAGGGCCCGTCCAATGACCAATTCGATGATCTGTTGTTCGTCGACGTCCTCAGCTTGAAAGGTTCCCCGCACCTGGCCATCACGTAAAACCGTGATGCGGTCCGAGATCTCCTTGACCTCCGGAATACGGTGCGAAATGTAGACGACAGCAGCCGAACCGGCAACAACCTCCCGCACTCGGCGGAACAATCGCTGCACCTCGTCGCTGCTGAGATGTTCGGTGGGTTCATCGAGGATCAGTACCTGGGGTTTGAGGGCCAGGGCTTTAGCAATTTCGACGATGAATCGTTGCTCGACGGACAGGTCCTCTACCCGGGAACGGGCGTCGATTCCCATTTGCCATGGGTCCAGGTGGGCCTGCGCCCAGGCAGGGGCCCTTTTGAAACCGCCGGCGAGTGCATAGCCCACGCCGATGGCCATGTTCTCGGCAACGGTTAAGTGAGGAAGCAACGCCGGGTCTTGCCGCACAATGCCAAGGCCAAGCTTTCGTGCTTCGTCTGGGGATGCGCTGGTCATCAGCTGGCCGACGATCTCCACGGTTCCAGCATTGGGTTCCAGCGCTCCCGATGCGACCGCCATCAGCGTGGACTTGCCGGCGCCGTTCTCGCCGACCAGAGCGTGCACCTCTCCGGCGACGACCTCCAGATCCACGTTAGTCAAGGCGCGGACACCGGTGAAGGTCTTGACAATCCCGCTGAGCTTGAGCACGACGGTGCCGGCTTTCAGAACCTTTTCCGGGGAGAGCGATAGCAACTGCGTTGGGGGATGTTCTTCGATAGTCATGATTTCAATCCGTCCTACTGAGCGAGGTATCCGCCGTCGATGATGAGTTCTGATCCGGTCATGAATCGGGACTCATCACTTGCGAGGAAGAGGGCACCGTAAGCAATCTCTTCGGGCAGGCCGGCACGTCCCATGGGGGTTTGGCCGATAACGAACTCGTTGACGTCATCCGCCTGAGCGTCCGTCAACGGTGTCGCGATGAATCCGGGATGCAGGGAGTTCACGCGGATTCCGTGCGTCGCGTGGGTGATGGCAGCATTCTTCGACATCGTTCGAACAGCGCCCTTTGTGGCGTGGTATGCGTGAGCCCCTGCCACAGCGGCATTCCCCCAGATCGAAGAGACATTGATGATAGAACCGGCGCACTGTTGCACCATATGCGGGATGACCTCTCGCATGCCGAGCCACACTCCGGTTTGGTTGACGGCGATGACGCGTTCCCACGCGGCCATGGTCAGCTCGAGGAGTGGCTCGTAGGCGATAATCCCAGCATTGTTCACGAGCACGTCGACCCGACCGTGCCGGGCCACGACGTCTGAGACAATTTCGGCCCACCGACGTTCGTCAGCGACGTCCTGCTGAAAAAACTCGACGCCGGACGGGAGGTCCGAATGCTCGGATTGGCTGGTGGCGATGACGGTTGCGCCTTCGCTGAGGAAGAGGTCGGCCGTAGCGCGGCCGATACCGCGTCCGGCACCCGTCACAATGGCGACTTTGCCCTGCAAACGATTCATGTCTGTCTCCGTTCAGGAATTTTCGACGAGTGAGATGAGCTTCGCCGTCGAAGTAGGTGGGTGGCTCAAGGCCGGTGCCGGAGGAACATTGTTCCTCCGGCACCGGCGGAGTTAATTCTTGCTATTTGAAGAGGTCGGTCAGATCCTGAACCGACAGGCCCGACGAGATGATGGCGTCATTCGGGAGCTCCTTTTCGCAAACGGGCATCATGTCAGGGTTGGTGGAGTCCTCAATGATGCCGAGGTTGTAAGTCGACGGCTCGGTGTTCTCGACTCCGTTGAACGCGGCGAGTCCCTTATGCAGGGCCGGGATAGCTACCCAGTTGCGAGATGATTCCGTGGCGATCTGGAACGTAGGCTGGGTATCCTTGTACTCGTAATACAGGCAGGCGAAAGAGTTGGAGTCGTTGGCAGACCACGGTGGTACCGGCTGGTTTGCGTCGACGAACGCCTCGACGCCACCGACGGAACCTCCACCGTAATCAGCTACGATTCCGTCGATCTGACCGAACTTGGTGATCAAGCCAGCAAAGACCTGTTTTGTCTTGCCTGGCTCCCAGCCAGTGTCGACGGGTACGTCACCCATTTCGGTGTTGAGCAAAGTGATGCCAGGGTTTTCGGCGACGGACTTCTTTACCCCCTCATACACTGCGGCGGAGTAGGGATTACCCGCCTGTCCGCCCGACATGACGAGGTTGCCCTTGCCACCCATCTGAGCGATCGTCCAGTCGGCCAGACCCTTGCCGTAGGTGAGGACGTCTTCGGAGACACAGTCGACATAGTCTGTCCCTGGCTCGCCCCCGGGGCAGGCAATGATCGGCACGAACTTCACGCCGGCCTCTGTGGCTTTCCGAATGGTGGGCAGGAGAGCCTCTCCGCCATCAGTGAAGGAGACGATCACATTGACCCCCTGTGCAACGAGGGCATTGATGTCAGAGATGGCTTTCTGCGTGTCAGCTTGGGCATCCGTGTAGATGACGTCAGTGATATTGGAGCATTTCGCGGCCTCGGCCTCGAAAATAGCTCGGGTGATCTTGCGCCACGAGTTGCCGCCGAAGCCGTCGGCATAAGCAACCTTGATGGGTTTAGTTCCACAGAATTGGGAAATATCCAGAACCTGGTCTTGGGTGCCGGCGAGGCCGATCTCCTGAACCACAGCGGCGCTGTCAGTGGACCCGCCCGCAGGGGATCCCGTCGAACAGCCGGTGAGGACCAGTACGCTCGCTGCAACAAGTGCGGCGAGCGAGAGCGTGGTCTTTGCGAACATGGCAACTCTTTCTCTTGGTGTTAAGGAATCCGAGAGTGCACACCGAAGTGTGACTGTCCCTCTCGGTAGGGGCCTATGGCCAACCCGGACCCGCGAATTCGCATCCGCAGGTCACGAATCATTGATCAAAAATCGTCGTCTCTGACGAAAGTTGAGCCATAGGTTCCGAAGGGAAGAAAGGAAATCCCACACACCCCAGATTGCATTTCCGGCGGTGGTGGCACCCAGGTTTCCCCGGGTGATTCTCATGTTCACATTCATTTCCGTCACTTTTTGGGTCAGCTTGAAATCACGGTGCATCAAATTGAGACGACGCTGTCACGGGTCAAAATCACGAGGCAGTCTGAGTGCGTTGGGAATGAAATTCCCGACCTGACGCCTCTGCGCAATGTTGCAATGAGGCCCCGCACAATGAGGAGTCCCTTTATGTCGCCAGTGAAGCCGACCGACCTGCTCGGCGCCATCTATGCCCAGTGGATCGAAGAAATTTCGAAGTACCCCGACTTGTCCGTGGGATTGCTGCGCATCATTTTTGATGACTGGCAACGCGCCACGGCGGAGCCGGCGGACGTTACCTACACGCATACATCGCTGGGCGGTGTCCCGGGAATCCTCGTCTCGCCGCTGGGAAGCGATCCTCGGCAAATGCAAATCGTGATGCATGGTGGCGGATTTGCTCTGGGGTCATCCGCCAGCCATCGCAAGCTGGCCGGGCACATCGCCAAGGCCTGCGGCACGATGTCCTTCGTGGCTGATTTTCGCCTCGCCCCAGAGCACAAGTATCCGGCGCAAATCGAGGACGGACTCAGCATCTATCGTGCACTGCTAGCAGATGGCTTTCTTCCGGATGACATCACCCCGGTCGGAGATAGCGCCGGGGGCAACCTCGCGATCAGTATGACGCTTCGGGCCAGGGACCTAGGGCTGCCCCTCCCGCATCAGGTCTTGACGATGTCTCCCTGGCTCAACATGGAAAACAATGGCAGCACCCTTGTCACCAACAACGACACCGACTTTCTGATCGCACCGGAGGGCCTGCAGGCAAACATCGATCGCTACATCGACGGTGCCGCCGATCCCGCAGAACCGGGCGTCAACCCGCTCTATGCGAATTTCTCAGGCTTCCCCCGCCTGTACATATGTGCCGGCGATATTGAGTCCCTCTTCGACGACAGCGCGCGTTTGCACGAACTCGCCCTTGGCGCGGGCGTTGATGTGACGTTTTCGGTCGGCGAGGGTATGCAGCACGTCTTCCCATTCCTCGCCGGCCGTCACCCGCGCGCTGACGAGGAAATCGCCAGGATGGCCGCCTGGTATCTGGCCGGCCGGCCCTCTATCTGACCCTCCACCTTCGCGTCCGATGCCTCGCGCAGCGACCAAACGCAAACTCATGAAAGGAAATCTTATGTCAATTTTAGATACAGGCGTTTTCGGTTCCAGTGCTGGAACCGATTACGACAGCATTGTCATCGGGGCTGGTTTTTCCGGTCTCGCCATCCTGCACCACCTCCGCGAAATCGGTCAGAGCGTGCTCGTCGTCGACGCGGCCTCCGAGGTCGGCGGCACGTGGTGGGAAAACAACTACCCCGGTGTGCGAACTGACAGCGAGTTCAGCTATTACTCGTTCTCATTCTCGAAAGAGGTACGCGAAGAATGGAATTGGACAGAACGCTACCCTTCAGGCAAAGAAGTTCTCGCCTACCTCCAATTCGTCGCCGACCGACTGGATCTCCGCAGGGACATTCAGTTCAACGCCCGCGTGGAATCAGCCATTTACGACGAAACCGGCAACTTCTGGACCGTCAATTTTGTGGACGGTCACTCTCAGACCGCGAAATACTTGGTCTCGGGCATGGGTGTACTTTCCCAAGCCATCTGGCCCAACATTCCGGGTCGGGAGGCGTTCACCGGCCAGCTATACCATGCCTCAAGCTGGCCCCGTGGCGGTGTTGACCTCGCGGGCAAGCGGGTCGGAATCATTGGTCTCGGAGCATCCGGGATTCAAATCGTGCCGACGATTGCACCCTTGGCCGAAGAGCTCGTGGTCTTTCAGCGCACACCGAACTTCATCGTTGAAACGAACAATGAAACGGTCGATGCCGAGTGGATGCAGTTCGTTAAAGACAACTATGACGCCATCTACGCAAAAGCCGCGAACCACCCGTTCGGAGTCGCAATGGAGAAAGCGGAGAAAAGCGCCCTCGAGGTAACGCCGGAGGAACGCGAACGAATATTCCAGGGCAAGTGGAACGAGGGCGGATTTCACTTCGCCAACGAATGTTTCAACGACCTCGCGACGAATCACGAATCGAGCGAACTCGCGTCCGAGTTCATCCGCTCGAAGATTCGCGAAATCGTCACGGACCCAGCAACCGCTGAGTTGCTCTCCCCCAAGGGCTACTCCTTCAACGGCAAGCGAGTGCCCACTGGCCATGGCTACTACGCGACCTACAATCGCGCCAATGTGACCTTGATCGACACTGCCTCGACGCCCATCACCACATTCACGGACAAGGGGCTTAAGGTTGGCGACACCGAATACGAACTCGACGTGATCATCTGCGCAACGGGCTTCGATGCGATGACCGGGACCCTGACCAATATCGACATCGTCGGGCGGGACGGCCTAATCCTGCGGGACAAGTGGAAAAGCGGGCTTCGAAGTAACCTCGGAATCTCCGTCAACGGCTTCCCCAATTTTCTTATGTCGCTCGGACCTCAGACGCCTTACTCCAACCTCCCGGTTCCGATTCAACTCGGTGCCCAGTGGATGGCACGGGCTATTTCCTTCGCAGAAGAGCATGGTATCGAACGGCTAGAGGCCACCCTCGAATCTGAACAGTGGTGGGCCGACGAAGTCGACCGAGCCGGCAAGGCAACGGTCATGTATTCCGAGGGCCGTAAGGCGAAGGCCTGGTTCCTTGGCGACAACGTTGCCGGCAAGGCCGAAGAGTTCATGGTCTACATGGGAGGCGGGCAGGTGTACCAGCAATTCTGTCGAGATGCCGAGGCGAACGGCTATCAGGCATTCGTCGCAACCGAACCGGCCACGGTCTGACTCACGAAAAATGAAATCCACGCGTGTAGCGGTCCGGCCGGGGACGGCCGGACCGCTACACACATACGTCAACCAGTCTCGGTGAACAGAAGCAATTGGAAGAATCAATCATGAACAGACTCGCAAACAAAACAGCTGTCATTACCGGCGCCGCATCCGGCATGGGGCGCGCGACCGCTGAACTTTTCGCGCAGGAAGGCGCGAGCGTCGTGGTTACCGACCTCGACGAAGAACTCGGTAGTCAAGTAGTAGAGGCAATCACACGTGCGGGCGGCCAGGCGCGATTCTGGCAACTAAACGTTGCTCGCGAAGACCATGTTGCCCGGGTCTACCAAGAGATCGGTGCAGAATTCGGCACCATTGACATTCTGGTCAACTGCGCCGGAATCATCGGCGTAGATAAGCCCACCCATGAACTATCTGAAGCGGAGTGGGACTCCCTCTTCGCGGTGGACGTCAAAGGCGTATTCTTTTCCACCAAACACGCCGTTCCCTACATGATTCGCCAAAACGCTGGCTCGATCGTCAACTTTTCTTCCATTTATGGTCTGACTGGAAATGAAGAATTTACGGCCTACCACGTGGCCAAAGGTGCCGTGACGATGCAGACCAAACAGGATGCGGCTGTTTACGGCAAGTACAACATCCGCGTGAACTCTGTGCACCCCAGCACAGTGCTAACTCCTCTGGTGGAAGGCATCGCGAACGCGTTCCCCGGTGGCATCGTTGAATATGAGAAGGTCAACACCGCCAATCAATCGATTCGGCGTTTAGGTGTGCCCCTAGACGTTGCATACGCAGTCTTGTATCTCGCGTCGGATGAATCCACTTGGGTGACCGGCGTCAACCTGCCCATCGACGGTGGATTCATGGCAAGGTAACGTCACTTGCTAGCTGCGGTGGTGCGGGTTGGTGTTGGGAATATGAGCTTTTTTGCTCGTGGACCCGACGGATGAGAAGTCCCCGCTCCCGGACATGCGGCGAGCCATTCGCTAACGACCGACCCACCGCGCGTGAGTTTGATCGTCGCCCGCGCGTCGGTGCGCTTGAGAGGACGTCAAAAAATGCAGCCTCGCAATGTGGACGGCGTTCCGAACATCCTCCATCGACAGACTACTGATGGGCACGCGCCCAACAATCTCGCGCATTGCGAGCCAGACCACCAGTGACTCGCCTGGCTCACCCGGCTTTCCTACACGTACTCTCGCCTGGTTCTCCATCTTCGATTCCAAACTTAACCGTGCACGATTGCTGTGCACATGGGCCGTTATACCTCTCACGAGCCCCTCGAATTGCCGCTGCCGCTCCGCCCGAAGCACCGCAGCTTTCGTACTGCGCACGGCCGCGGCGACGTCGCGGCCGGTCAGCAAATCGACCCGGCGCATCCGCTCTGCGACGATCTCGATAGCTCGGGCGTAGACGACGTCCTCCACCGACACTGGTGGGAGCCCGACGCGCGCTCTCGACGACACGTACGCCTCGGCGAACTCCCGCATGCGGGCGCCGTTCTTGAGCATATGCTCGGTCAGCGACTCGGCGAACACCGTGAACTGCCGTAGATGCTCGGGCCGCGACGGGTCGTTGAAATAGGCGTCGGCGTCGCGCTCGTTGGCCCGGCGCTCGGCCGCAGTCGCCAGGTGGATGCGCTTCGGCGGGAGGCCGGCCCGACTCAGGCTGCGCTTGAGCCGTCGCGCGGCCGCGTTGGCCTCCAGCTCGGACTGGTAGATCTCCGGATCGCTGCGCCGGTTGCGCTGCAGCTCGGCCCGACGCTCCGTGTTGCGCTCGGCCCACTGCCGGGTGATCTGCTTGGTGCGCTCGGGGTCCGCATCCCGCCTGGCCGCGGCCCGGGAGTTCACCTCATCGCGATGAGCCTCGTAGTAGCGGTTGTAGTACTCGCGCACCTTCTCGCGATTCTCCGCCACCCATCGCTGCTGATACTCACGCCGGCGCTCCGGATGCTCCACCCGCCAGCGCTTCGCCCGCTCCCTCCCCCGCGCCCGCACCTCCGCCTCACGATGCCGGCGGGCCGCGGCCCGACGCATCGAATCACGATTGAGCTCCCGGGCTCGGTCGAGATGTTCTGATCGCCAGAGCCGATTCAGCTCGCGGATCCGGTCACGATTCGCCGCCACATACTGGCGCCGCTTCTCCGCCTCGTCAGACGGATGCTCCGCCAGCGCCTTCCGCGCCGCGTCGCCTTCCTCAGATGGGTCGTTCATGATCGTCGCTACGCATCAGACGACGGGGCGAGCTCAATGACGAGAGCCAGCAGCTCGGAGCGATGCGCCGTCGGATTCGTGATTACACGCCCGATTGCGACGCGGAGCCGTTCGGCATCCTCGTTCGCGATCGCGGCCACGGGTTCCAGGCAATACGCGATGTCGTTCTGCAGGTTGGGGCCGTCCTCATCGACCGCGATCTCCGGATAGTAGAACAGCGCTGCCAACGCGGTGCGGCTGAGCAGGTCGTCGAACTGCTCCTGCGGGATCGTCATGGTGAAGCCTCCTGTAGGCGGACGTGTGTGAGCCAATCATGCCGCTACCAGGAGGTACGCCGGCTGAGACGTGGCGTCAGCCGTGTCTCGGCACGAGCACTGGCTCATCGAAGCGCTCGCCGCCGTCAGTGAGCAGCGCCCGCGTCATGCGACGGCGCGCCACGGCTTCACGAGCGCGGACCGCCATCAACTTCAGCAGGCTGATCGGCCCGATAAGAACGAACTTGAGTGCGGTCCACAGAAATAACAGCATGAGCACGTTCAACCATCCGGGCCCGGCGGCGTCGATCTGGGCTCTGCAGTAGATGGCAGCAAGACCATACGGAACGGCGAGCACCATCGCGGGCACGCCCCACTTCAGCCCGCGCCGCGTGTTGATCGCGTCGATCACAATTGCGGTCGGCATGAATCGGCGCATGAAGAAGTAGCTGCGGGCGGTGGCTGCCAGTATGAATTCAAACATGGCGCGGCCTTTCAGTTGTTTGGCAACAAGAACCTGAAGGACTGAAAGTCATACCATCGCAACGAGCCACGGCGCGTTTAAGAGGTTGCCTAAAAGCACTGTAGAACTGGATGTCCTCGGGCGATAGGGGCAGACATTCCAGAGCAGATGCTCCCCCGCTGCAACGGCGCGCGCGGCCGGCGCGGTGCTCAGCGCCGCGGCGCCGCCGGAGTCAACTCGCTCGCCCCATAGCTGTCATCACCGTGGTTGATTGTGACCCTGCGCGGCTCGAGTTCGTCAATCGCCGGAGGAACGCCATCCGCCGACCTGCGGACCGTAGGTGAGGGTTCCCGTGCCGTGGCGCTGTGTCGTGGGGAGAATATCCGCTTCGATGCCGCGCACCAGGATCGAATAGGGCGGTCCTGATCCATCGACACCAGATCCCAGTGCACGCGTTCGTCGATTTCAACGTTCAACCCGTCTTCGGCGACCTGCCACTCGGCGAACCAGACATCGACATCCCCCGGGATCCGGGCTAGGAACGATGTTCTCAGCCTCGACCCGTCCAACGTGCTGACTGCCTCAGGCAGTGCTGACGCGACGCATCCCCATCTCCGCGAGGTGCGGGTCGGCCACTGGACCCGCAGCAAGAAGCCGCCGAGCGCGAATATGTGCTCCCGGATTGTTCATGGTCTCTACAGCCACGATCCACCCGTCGCGGATGCGATTGACGGTCATCTTGCCGGTCGACTCGTCCTGCAGAACGACGTGCGCGGCGTCGGTAGGCCGGGCGACGCCCGCGATCTGGAGATTCCGATCACCCTGGTGACTCCAAAACCAAGGGACTGAACAGTAGCCAGCACCGTCGGCAACTCCGGTCAGGTCCTTCGCGACGAACCTGGCCTGATCGACAGCGTTCTGAACGGATTCCAACCTCGTCGGCATATCAGCATGAAGGTTAGAATGGCGCGCGCAATCCCCGATCGCGCGGATGGCAAGGTCCTTTGTGCGCAAGCGCTCGTCGACGACGATACCGCCGTCGACTACCAACGATGCCTTCTCGGCGAGGCTGACGTTAGGAGTCGCTCCGATTGCCACGACCACCACGTCAGCGGGGATGACGTCGCCTGTGCTCAGGCGCACCCCGGTGACGGCGCCATCCTTCGTCTTGAGCGCTGCAACCTCCACCCGATACCTGATGTTTACACCGTGTCGTTCGTGGTGATCGGCCAGCACCTCGGCAATCGGTGGACTGACCGCGCGCCTGAGGACTTGGTCCGAGCGCTCGAGCACGGTGACAGAGCTGCGAAGGGAGGCAAAGGATGCGATCTCGAGTCCGAGAAAGCCGCCGCCGACGATGACAACATGTCGAGCTTCGGCAAGGGCGTGGCGCAGTTCGACCGCATCGCCGTGCGAGTGCAGCGTCAGGACGCCGCGGGCGTCGGAGCCTGGCACCTCAAGGCGACGTGGCGTTGAGCCGGTCGCCAGAATCAAGACGTTGTAATTGAGGGTGTTGTCGCCAACATCGATCAGCTTCCTGTCGCGATCGATCGCGCGGACCGTGGTGGAGTCGTGGTAGCAAATCCGGTCCCGGTTTAGAAGACTTGTCGCGCGCAGCACGAGATCTTCCTCGGTTTCAGTGCCCGCAAGATACCCCTTGGACAACGGGGGGCGTTGGTACGGCGCTCCGCTCTCAGCTCCGACAAGATGAATCGGCCCGGTCCATCCGTTCTCTCGGAGTGACGCTGCAGCCGTCACGCCGGCTTGGCCTGCGCCGATGACGACTGCCGTACCTTCCAATGCTGCAGCCATCTCACACCTGCCGAGCGGGGAGGCGAACCGTGAGCGATTCGAAATCTTGACCAGCCTTAATCTGGCAGCCCAAGCGGCTACCGGGAAGACGTTCGTCGGCGGTGCACTCAAGCATCTCCTCCTCGTCCTCCGACGGTGCGGGAAGAGCGGGTGCATCGAGAACGTACACGTGGCACGTTGCACACATTGCTTGGCCACCGCACTCGCCCACGATGCCGTCGACCCCGTTTTGGATGGCGGCACGCATCACGCTGGTACCGGCATTGATGTCGACAATATCTTTTGATTCGTCGGGGTGAATATAGGTAATCTTCGGCATGTGGCCTCCTGCTTCGTTGAAGGGGATCAGTGGCGCTCGGAGCTGCAACGACCCGTCCAACAATGGTGCGCCGCGGTCATCCTCATGTAAACCGGGATTTCTCGCAACTCTTACCCGGGTAAACCGGGGTAGGGTGCAGCATGGCCATAACGGAATCCCTCATCAGCGGTGGCACGAGGCGGCCATCCGCCGCGTTCACTCTTCGTCAGGTCGAGTGCTTCCTCGCCATTGCCGAGACCGGGTCCATTTCCGCCGCCGCCATCGTGTTGAACGCCTCCGACTCGGCGGTTTCCGACGCCCTGACGTCAATGGAACGCACTGTCGGTGCGACGCTCTTCAATCGGCGGCGATCGCGAGGGGCAACGTTGACCTCAGACGGGCTGGCGATACTCCCCATCGCTCATAGAATGTTGAGCGAGGCCGAGGAATTGAGTGCCGCCGTAGGTCAGGGCGTGTCCGCCATCACCGGACCCGTACGACTGGGTGCAATCGACACGCTGGCACCTGTCCTGCTTCCGAAACTCATCAGTGCAACTTCGGAACGTCACCCCTCAGTCCACATCGACTTCAAAACCGGGGATCAGGCCTCGCTCCTCAACCTGCTCGTCCAAGGAGATCTGGACCTGCTAATCACGTTCGACATCGACGTGCCTCCGGAGCTGAATCGTCGTTCGTTGTACCAGACTGAGGCATGCATCGTCGTTTCGTCCGACCATCCGCTGGCGCAAAACGAGACAGCCACTCTCGACGATGTCGCTGATGAGCCGATGGTGCTGCTCGACATCTCCTCCAGCCGAGTGCACACTCTCGAGCTCATGTCGACCCGTGCGATCACACCGAAAATCGCATTCCGAACTGACAACTACGAATTGTGCAGATCGCTGGTCGGCCGAGGTTTGGGTTACTCACTACTGATGCGACGCGCAATCGACGCTCAGACCTGGGATGGCGGTCAGGTGGTCTACCTGCCGATTCGACCGCGGCCCAGAAGTGTCAACGCTTTGGTTGCTTGGTCGCCAGGAAGAGTTCCCCCCAGAGTGTCCGCTCTTATTGACATCTGTGCGGAGGTCGGCATCGGTCTGCGAGCTGCGGGGCTCTCGCCCGACTTCCACTAGTAATCCGTGGAACTTCGACGGAGAGTACCGTTTTCGCCGAACGCAGTCGCCGCGCATACTCGCTTAGGGGCTCCGCCGCTTGTGGTGGTGTGCCCGAGACGCAAAGGAGCGTTCATGGCTGTTTCGCTGATTGGACCGATTTCCACTCCCCCGGTGGCAGACTGGATCGACCCGGGGCAACTCTTGGCTGACCCGTACTCTTCCTACGAGCGACTAAGGGAGCTGGGGCCGGTTGTATACGTCCCGCAATTCGGTCGGTACCTCCTTACGACACACCCTGCGGTGGTAGCGGCAGAACAGCAGTCGGAGACGTTTTCGTCCTTCTCCAATACGAACCTGACAATGATGCGCGCACTCGGCGGTCGTCCAATGCTACGCAAAGATGATCCTGAGCACGCCGACGAGCGAAGCGCCATCAATCCCACGCTCCGACCTCGACAAGTGACCAACGTGTGGTCTCCTCATTTTGCCGAAAACGTGGAGAAGTGGATAGATCACCTCCTCGAGGTCGGCCCCGCTGACGCCGACCTCAACCTCGACTTCGCTGCTCCCGTCGCGAGCCAGAACCTGATCGACATCCTCGGCTTTCCAGCCTCGGTCAACGTCGAAGACATGCGACGCTGGTCTACCAACTACATCGCGGGAATCGGAAACATCCTCGACGAACCCGAGATCTGGCGCCGATGCGAAGAAAGTCAGGCCGAAGTCAACGCCGTCCTCGACGAGCTCCTGCCCCGAATGACCAAAGCACCGGATGCCTCAGTCACCTCCCACTTGCTCCAGGTCGGCCTCCCCGACGATGTTGTTCGCGCCAACGTGCACCTGACGATCTCAGGTGGGATGAACGAGCCGCAGCACATGATCACCAGCATGGTGTGGGCCTTGAGCAACCATCCCGACCAGCTCACAGCGCTTCGCACAGGCGACGCCGAATGGGCCGCGGCCTTTGAAGAGACCGTCCGATGGCTCTCCCCTATCGGCATGGTCCCCCGCGAGACGACCTCGGACGTCGACTGGTTCGGCTACACGATCCCGGCGGGAGCGAACGTTGGGCTTCTCCTCGGCTCCGCGAACCGCGACGCAGACGTCTTTGCCAACGCCAACGAGTTCGACATCACTCGAAACGCACGCGGACACCTCGGATTCGGCAGCGGCGTACACATGTGTGCTGGCAGATGGGCAACCAAAGCCGCAGTGGGCGAAATCGCCGTGCCACGGCTCTTCGAACGGATCCCGAATATCCGGATAGACGAGAGCCGGCCCCTGCACTGGGAAGGTTGGGTCTTTCGCGGTATCACCACGCTTCCCGTCACCTGGTAGCGCATCAAACATCGAAAAGCGACGTCACACAAAGGAGTAGGGCGCATGACAACATCACAGAATCTAGGTTTCACCCCCACGGGAACAATTTCAACGCACACCGACCGGCGGCGCGTCGTTTTCGCGACCATCGTCGGTACGACCGTCGAGTGGTACGACTTCTTCGTGTTCGCCGCCGCAGCGGGCCTCGTGTTCGGAGAGCTCTTCTTCCGACCCGCGGGGCCGCAGCTGGCGATCCTGCTGTCGTTCCTCACCGTCGGCATCAGCTTCCTCTTCAGGCCGTTGGGCGCCTTCCTAGCGGGGCACTTCGGCGACAAGTACGGGCGCCGAGGCGTTCTCATGGTGACACTCATCCTGATGGGTTCCGCTACCGCGCTCATCGGGTTGTTGCCCACCTATGACGCCATTGGCGTTGCCGCTCCAATCCTCCTCATCCTGCTCCGGGTTCTCCAGGGCATCTCTGCCGGAGGAGAATGGGGTGGTGCTGCCCTCATGGCCGTTGAGCACTCGCCCAAGACAAAGCGCGGTCTATTCGGCTCGGCACCTCAGATCGGTGTTCCGCTTGGACTGCTCCTCGCCTCTGGCATGATGGCGCTGATGGCAGCGATCGCACCCGGCGACGCGTTCCTCGCCTGGGGGTGGAGGATCCCATTCTTGCTCTCCGTCGTACTCATCGTCATCGGGTACTACATCCGTCGCCGCGTCGAAGAGAGCCCCGTTTTCCGTGAGCTTGCCGAGCGCAAAGAGAAGACGAGGATGCCCATAGTTGTCCTATTCCGCGATCACCTGCTTCTTGTGATCATCGCGGCCCTCGTTTTCGCCGGGAGCAGCGCGGTGGGCTATATGACTACCGGAGGCTACATCCAGAACTACGCAACAAACCCGGAGGGCACCATTGGACACGACCGCGGACCCGTACTTTGGGCAGTCACCGGAGCGTCTGTCGTCTGGCTCCTGACTACCGCCCTCGGGGGTTGGCTGAGCGACAAAATCGGCCGTCGCAGCACGTTCATCATCGGATGGATCGCCCAGGGAATCGGCGTAGCCACATTGTTCCCCCTCGTCAACACGGGGTCCTTCGGCTTGCTCTTCCTAGCGCTGGTGATCCTATCCGTGGGCATCGGAATCACTTATGGCCCGCTGTCAGCCATGTACTCGGAACTCTTTCCCGCAGCCATCCGCTTCTCAGGAGTATCTATTTCCTACGCGCTCGGAGCGATCCTGGGTGGCGCCTTCGCTCCACTGATCGCCACAGCACTGGTGCAGTCGACGGGGTCCACAGACGCGGTCACGTGGTATCTCCTCGGCATGACCACGGTGGGTCTCCTCGCCACGCTACTGCTGCGTGACCGCTCCGGCATACCGCTCGGCCTGGATGACTCGAGTCAACAGAGAACCAGTCCTATTTACGGCATGGCAGCCAAAGGCTGATACCCCTCCTCCGGTCCGGTGGCTTAGTCACGGGATGCGCTGGTTGGCGAGCACCATCAGCTCCGCGCGGATGGCAGCTCCCGCTTCCGCAGCAGGTTCGAAACATGATGCCCCGCTGCTGTTGAGCAGGGCATCGTCATTCTCGGTAATTCACCTTCCACACGCCTTGGGAGTGTAAGGGCCAGAGCGCCGACGAACTCTGGCCCCGCCACCCGAACATCGAATGAATCCCCCGAACACACCCCAGCCAACCAGGCAATAAAGCTAGTTCCTTCAGCGCGGCCCCCTGACATTAACAAGCGACATGCCCACCCGAACGCAGCATTGCTTGTCGCTACCGATCCGTTTGGCCTCCGAGTCTGGCGAATCACCGTGCGAGGGCCACAGAGACTGATCGTTTGCGTGCGTCGTAAGCCTGACTTTCCACAAGCCTCTGCGCCGCCTTGAGCGCGGCACCTGCGCGGGCGGCATCGAGCTTCTGCGCCGCCGACTCCGGTGTTGCTCCAAGTGGCTTCGCACCGACGATGCCGTAGCGATCTCGGTAGGCAGCGATGGTGCATCCGCTTTGGTGCCACGCGGCGGCGGATGCCCCGCGGGGCGCGGGGCTGAGCGCTCGAGTCCAGGGCTCCCCCGCGAGCAGCGCCTAGTCGAGCACGGCGGCCGCTCGCGACTCGATCAGGTCGGCTCGCTCGGCCAATGCCTGGTGCATGGCAGCATCCATCGGCCCGAGCGCACGCGGGAGTAGCCCGGCGACGAGGCGTGGCGCACGCCGCGTGCGACCCGCTCCAGTATCGCGCGAGACAACCGACGCCACTCGAGCTAGAAGTACGGCCGCGATGTCCTGCGCATCCTCGAACCCGCGAGCAGCAACCACCTGCGGCAACAGGCTCGCCACGTCGACATAGTGGGCCTCGGCTCGCCGCAGCTCCGCGATCAACGGGCCGAAAGCATCCGACTCAATCACCGCGTCAGCTTGACCAGGCGAGAGACCGCTCGTTCGCACCACCGAGACCCACCGGTCGTGCTGCGCGGCCGCCGCGAGGGTCTCGTACTCTGCCGCGAGCTGTGCCACCGAACCCCACGCATCCTGCTCGGCCGCCAGAGTCTCGTGCGCCGACAGCTCGGCGCCGACGTGCTGCAGAATGCCACACAGGACGCTGCGCGCCGTCACGTCCGCAGCGTCGCCCGGCCGCGGACCGACATGGGCGGCATCGGGCCGGTCGACGGCGACGTAGGCGGTGTTCGCCTCGCGTCCCCGCGTCATCGCGACGTACAGGTTCTCGCGCGGCATACTCGGCGCGACAACGACGTGCGCGGTGTCAGTCGTGATGCCCTGCGCCCGGTGCGAGGTGACCGCATAGCCCAGCTCGACGTGCTGAGCGACGTACGACGCAGGAAGCAGCACCGTGCTCCCCCACCGCCGACCCTGCCGTTGCACCTCGACCGAACCGTTCCGCTGCACGCCGATAACGTTCCACCGGTCCCCGTTGCGCACCCAACTGCGAGACGCATACAGCCGCCGATCGTTCCGCCTGGTGATGACCGTGTCGCCGACGGCGGCGCGGGTTCCGTCGTGCAGGGCGACTTCGTGCAGCGCGTCCACCCGGCCCTCCAGAATCAGCTCGGTGCGGGCGCGCACGTTCAGCGCCGCGACGGCTTCGTTCGAGTCGCTGATCAGCACGGTCGACTTACCCGAGCGGATGTCCGCCCGCCACGCCTCGTAGGCAGCATCCGCCATCGCCTCCGTACTGCCGTCACGCAGGCGGTCGTGCGCGGCATACCGGTCGATCACGTCGGCGTTGCCCTGGCGCAGCCCGAGGGATGCCGTCTTCTCCCACTCGTGTACAAAGCGGTGCACGTCGATGAGTTCGGGAGCATCCGCTCGATCGTGCACGAGCAGCGAAAAAGCGCCGCCGGCGTCGACCGACTGCAGCTGGGCGTAGTCACCGACCAGCAGCACCTTCGCGCCGGCCGAAGCAGCCAACGCGGTCACCCGATCCAGCGGCATTGTGCCCGCCAAGGAAGCTTCGTCGATGATCACGAGCTGCCCGGCCCGAAACGACGAACCCTGGTCGACATGGGACTGCCACCACTTCGCCAGGTTCTCTGTCGCAATCCCGAGATCCGTGGCCAGTACCGTCGCGGCGGCGGCCGAGGGAGCCAGCCCGACGACCGACCCTGCCCCGTACGCTGATTCCCAGGCCCGCCGAAGCGCGTTCATCGCCGTCGTCTTGCCGGCGCCGGCCGGTCCCACCAGAACATCGATGACGCGACCCGAACCAGCGACAGACGAGAGCGCCGCGAGCTGGTCGTCGGCGAGCCGCCCACCACCCGGCAACCGCGAAAAGGCAGCCGAACCGAGCGCCACGCGTGGTGAAGTCAAAAGCGCAGCACGCTCCAGCAACCGAGACTCAGCGTCGAGCAGCTCCGTCGACGTAAACACGACGGAATGCTTCGGGCGAAACACCGACGTCCCGTCATCGCGTTGAAACTCCACAGGACTCGAGGCGAGCTCTGGTGGCGTGAGGCGCAGGGACGCGCGCGCGGCAGCATCCACTATGAGGCCGACGACGGCTTCCCGATCGGATGCCGACGCGAAACGGTACGGCATCGTTTGGCGCGCGGCCTCGGCGGTGAGATTCCAGTGCCGCCAGGTGGCGCGCTTCTCGCTGACGGCCGTCATCACGCTCATCCCGAGCGCATCCAAAGACTCGCGCGACAGATCCTCAGCACGCAGTAACACCGGAGACAACTCGGCAACCATCAACAGGTCGTGCCCGAGCACGCGTGCAGCACGTTCGCGCCACGCCGCCGTAAGATCCGCCAGCGAGTGCACCTGCTTCGCCGGACGCGTGGCGAGCGTAGCCTGCGCACGCAGCTTCATGATCGTCACCGGCTTCGGACGCCGCCCGTGGCGGACCACGTACGCCTCGATCAGCCGGTCGGTCTCGATATCGATGTGTTGGGACCGCGACGAGAATTCCGCGACGAGCGCTTCGGGAACAATGCTGATCGCCCATGCGGCGTGGCGATCTCGCGCCCGCTCCCGTCTCTGCCACTGCACGCCGAGCGATCGCGTGAGCTCGTCGGCAAACAGGGATTCGTGCAGTTCCGACAGCGCCACCACGGCCTCGTGCATCGGCCGGCCGTCGAGGGAGCGCCACTTACCGTCGAGCACGGTCTGCACCTTGTTGCTGATGACCACGTGCGTGTGCAGGTGCGGGTCACCGGCCCGGCTGTCGAAATGATCGAACGCCGTCGCGATCAGGCCGGTCACATCCACCTGCGCCACCGCGCCACCCTGCGCCGTCGTGCCAGTGCGCGTCGCCGCGACCTCGCGCTCCATGTACGCCAGCACCTCGGCCACCGCCGCATTGTGCGCCGCCGCGATGCGCTCCTGCGTGGCCGCGTCGCCCACACCCCAGAGGATGCTCGCCGACTTCGGAATCGAAAACGTGAAGTCGTAACCGGCAACAGCCCGCCGCCGCTTTGCCTCCGGTTCTTCCAGAGCGGATGCCGCGGCCCGCTCGGTAGGACCGCCACCGTCATCGCGTGGCCCGTCCAGGGCGCGGTCGGCGGCAGTGCGATAAACCGGGTATGCGCGACCAAGAGGTTCGCCGGTTACCGGGTCTCGCCCCAATCCGATAAGGAGCTGTAGCTGTGCCTCGCTGACGACGCCTCCTTCAACGATGTGTTCCCCGCCGAGGCCTCGGAGTCCACCGCCCATCCATCGGCCCGGCGGTGTGCCTTCCTCGGTGTAGTAGCGAGTGAGCGGGGTCGACAGGAGGGGTTTGCCGTCACCGGCGGCGACCGTGCGCAGCAGGTATTTGTACCCGTCGCCGGCGCTCATCACCCGCATCGACACCGTCACCGGTTGCACCTCCGTCATCGTGACGAAGGTGCGCACCGACCCACAGGAGGATTGGCGAATTCCCTTAGTTACTTCCACACCAGGCTCAGCCAAGACGGCTCAGATTTCTCACGAACGATCGGTCAAACCGCGCCTATGGAGCTATTTCCGTCGTTTAGACCTCCGTGCACACGTTCCCGTATGAAGGATGACCGAACAAGTCCCGTAGTCCTGACGGAAGGTCTGCTCGCCCTTGCGGCAGATGATGGTGCCGGCCAGAGGGATGAAGGGCACGGGGCTAGCGATCTTACGTGCTTCTCCCCCGAGTCCTGGTCATAGGAGTAAAAGATCCCGCTTGCGTACGAAGCAGGAGGAGGCTCGCTCCTAAAGCACTCGGCTGTGATCGTCTCGCTCACGATAGTCAGAACGAGCAGGGCGCTCGTAATCGTCTGAATGTCAGCGCGTGAGACCGGGACAGATCCCGGGCCGTTGTTCTCAATCCCCGGGGTCATTCTCGGTCCTCACTGTCTGCTGTACCTGCCGAACCGAGGCCACGATCCACGTTCATCGCGAGAACCACCGCGCCGCTCTCAACGAGCAGGCGCCCCGATTTCTGGCCGAAGTTCACAATCGAGCCGTCGGCGAAATGAACCGCGAGGACCACGGACATTTCGATCTCGCCACCGGCTTGCAGCTGCTCGACCATCGCCCGGTGAAGCCTCCGGCTCGTGGCGACGACGCTCGCGATTGCCTCGGGGCGTCAATGCGACCACGGTCCTCAGCCGACTGAGGGAGCGAGGCATAGACACGCGCGACCCTCATGGCAACAAGGTGGACAAGCGCGGCATTGCTCCGTGTCATGACTTGCCGTCGTTGACCTTCTTGAGGTTTTGAAGCTCAGTCCAGTGTTGCTCCAGGCCGGTGAGGGTAGGACTGACCCCCAGCGTCACAAGCGGTTGGGAATGCCCATCAATGTACCGACAGGCAACCTCGAACATTTCCGCTACCTTAGGACCGATCTCGTCGAGTTTGCTACCGTCGATGCTCGGGAGGGTGGTCATCTGAACGTTCGCGCGATAGCGCTTGGTGACACCCTTCAGCAGCTCTTCTTCGGTGAAGACTTCGCACCACGCCCGAATATGGCTGTATGCCATCCGCACAAGCGCATCTCGTACTTCGCCCTCCTGGGCCTTCGCATTTTGAATCGAAGCATTAATTCGTCCTCGGATTGCGCTTAGCGAGTCCGTGCGCAAACCAGTTGCTCGGGTGACTTGTCCTTTGCCGCTTTCGTCCGTGATTTGGAAGAGCGAACAGCGTTTCGATTTCTCGGAGAGATTTAAGAGCGTCGTGGCGAAAAGGATGTCGTGGGTGAATACGATGACCTGAATGCTGTCGGCCAACTGAGCAATCCGCTGAGCGACCTCGTTGACGCGACGGTGGTCAAGGCTCGACACCGGATCATCGAAAATCACCGGCGCTGTAATGCCCGCAAGTCGCGCCTCGGCCAAGAAGTCAGCTAGGGCCAGCACCTTCTGTTCACCTTCAGAGAGCACCTTCGACGGTTTGTGCTTACCGGTCATAACTTTACGACGCTGGGCCTTGCCGTCCCGTCCGACGAATTGCAACTTCATCGGCGGTGTCCTGAGCGCTTCGCACTCTTCAAGAAACAGCGCGTCGAAGCTCAGGTTGATTAGGTTGTTGCTGGCGGTCTTGGAGAGTTCTGTGATTGCTCTGGCCATTTGCGGCATCGGTTTTTTGAGGGTGCGAAGCCGGTCTGCTTCCTTGGCGCTCTTGACCTGAGTTTCAATCAGTGGCCAGGACTTGCCGAGCTCGACTGCGTCCTTGAGCTCCAATAGCTCCGTCTGCTTATCGTCGAGGACCTTTACGCGATTCTGCTGCTGGTTCTCAAGCTCGGAGATGCTCATGCCAGCGGTCGTCAAAGCACTAGAGACCGTGCTTTTCGCTGGAGTGATCAGGTCTGTGATTTTGATGTCGGCTGTCTGACTGTCGGCGAGGGCAGCGGCTATCGCGCTCCGAGTGTTCTCGATTACCTCGACCTGCGCGAAATATGAAGGGCGGTCGGCCTCGTCGGAGTCCTTGTGCTCCTCCATGAACGCGGTCATGTCGTTGCCCTGGATACTGGAGATATGACGATTGAAAGCAGTCAGCGCGGTATCTGTGGTGCGGATGTCCGCCGAGATCTTGTCTTCGAGGTAGGTCGAGTAGCGAGTGAGAAGATCTCGCGCGGGGTCGAGTAACGGTTGACGACAATAAAGGCATCGATCCGCGTCGTGCACTCCGAGAGCTACAAGATGCTGGCGATAGGTATCGCCTCCCTCAATGAAGTCGTTCCATGTGTCGTCTGGGTCAGCGGGCAGATCAGCAGCCGCGAATAGTTCGCTGCGGAACGTCTCGTAGTCAGTCCCAAGTTGTATCCGTGTGACCCGAGCCGCGTTGTACGCTGCCTGGTCGAAGGCGGACAGGGCGTCAGCTGCAGCCACTGCCTGGGCCAATACACGCTGCTGGCTTTTGAGGGCCGTGATCTGAGTGCCCATCGTATTGGCGCGTAGAGCCGCGACCGCTTGGGTAAGCGAATCGAGCTCAGCGTCGATGCCCTTGCCAGCCTTGGTCTTCGATTTGAGATCGACCAGATCGGAGGATGCGCCGAGTGCCTCGATTAGCGGATAGATCATTGAACCGCGCTGGAACCGAGAGAGCAGCCCTGTACTCCCGGAGCTCAGCTCAGCAATAGTGGAATCGACGTGACCTGTGACCGCTTGGATCGCCACAGTGACGTGCTTGAAAAGTGCCAGCGCGACCGGGACATATACGTAGTCAAGGTCTTCATCGACGTGCGCCGTGACAGCGGGGCTATCGAAGATCGACATTCTCGTGAATGGTGAAACCCCTCGGTCACCGGCCCAGGCGAGGGTCTGCGCTTGGTCGCCAAGTGTGAACTCGAGCTTTGCACTCTGTTCCTCGACGGCGTCCGCTTCGATATCTCCGAGGATCGTGTCGGCAGTGCGGCTGTTCGCGAGCGCCTTGAAGACGCGAGAGTAACCGGTCTTGCCGGTACCGTTCTCACCGTACAAAATTGTCAAGCCCTCATGAGGCTCGATCACCGATCCAGATACCAGCGCATTGATGCCGTGAACCTCAGAGATTCGAGTCAGGGTCAGCGGCGGCGCTGACTCGTCCTGACGGGCTTCGATGTTGAGCTGAGGGACGACTGGCAGTTCACGCTCGTCGAGGGCCTTTTCCTGGCGAAATAGCTGATATGCCTTCTCAGCCGTTGACTCGCCGACAGGACGCGCGGTCGCAATGACCTCGGCTACGAGTAGGCGCACCCACTCATCCTTGGCATTCGCCCAGTCAGCGAGGAGTGCCCTCGGGTCGAGAAGCTCAGCGACCGCTGGCTCCACTAATCCGGATTCACCGTCTGGGTCGACGGTCGTCATTGTCACTTCACCGCTCATGTCGTGTTGCCTCACTTACTTCTTTTGTCGGCCGACTCTTGAATTGTGGATATCCGGAGAGCACCAAGCAACTTCGCGTGAAGAGCGGTAAGCACCGCGACTCCTGCAGCACTGGGCGTGGAACGCTGGTTCTCGACCAGCCAGTTGGCAACCGCAACCTTGGACGGAACCTTCAAGCCTTTGTCTCTAATCCAGCCATACATCCACTTCGCAACCGAGCCGCCATCCAGGACGGGAATAGACGGAACCTCGGGCAAGTCGCTCACGGCGACGTCCGGATTGCATTCCGGCAGCAGCGCGGCGATAGCTGCGCGATAGTCCTCCTGGGCAAGCAGGTTCTCAATTCCCGGTACACCGAGATCCGCGATAAGTCTCTCTGGAACGCCAGCCTCCGTGAGCGCCGTCTTCAAGTTCGCCCCACCGTCGTCACCGTCGACCATGTATGCGACGTGAGCCGCTTCGAGGTCCAGCTTCGGCAAGAAATCGTTCGGCACCTCCGACAATCCTGGTGCCACTTGGTACGGCAGATCAGTCTTGCCAGTCGCAGCTCGTATCAACGTTGGTAGAAGGATCATCTCGGTCGCGCCCTCAGCCAACACGACGAAACGTGCAGGGGTGAAGGCCGCCGCCGCCGCACCCATCGCAAGCATTAGAGGCGAGAAACCCGCCCCACTTTGCCAAAAACTGTTCCTTACGTCGCTGACCTGAAAATTGTCCTTACGCGGTACGACGACACGGATTCCAGTACCAAGGTCAGGTGGTAGACATGCGGGACTATGTGTCGTGTAGATAACTTTGACCGCATGTTCCTGCGTGACGAACATATTTACCAGATCGGCCTGCGCATCGATATGCAGGTGGTTCTCCGCCTCGTCGATGAGGAGGATCGGTAAGCGACCAGAACCATGCACCTTCAAAAATGCGATCAATGCGACGAACATCCTTAGGCCCGCGCTTCGCTCGTCAAAAACAGTGACGTTGTCACCATCCTCCATCAGCTCGATACGCAGTTGGTCACCATCCAGATCGAAGTGAACTGACAGATTCGATTGTTTCCACGCCCTTTCAAAAATCGTGTCCATGCGACTGTTGGCCTGCACGATTGCCGACCGTCGACGGGCAATATCTCCCGTCCGCACGAAATGAAGAAGCTGGGTGAGATCGAGCGACGCCGTACCGGCCAAGTTCTCGAGCGCGGCTGGCGGTTCATTAGCGAGTGCATCGTTAAACGTGTACGCGGACTGAATTGAGCGGTCCGCCTCGTTGAACATGATGAAGTCAGGTGCGCGCTGCCAGAGCCGATCGCGTGCAATTGCAGCGGGGTCTTCTCGCTCCGCCCAGACGACGATCGTGCCGTATGCCTCGCGAAGCTGCTTAGATTCAGCGTCATCGAGCGTTGCTGTTTGTAATGACCGCGTAGTCTCGACTATCTCCTCCGAAAGGACGCTCCCCGGTTCAGTGATGGCGGCATCGATCGCTTCGATGGTCGCCTGGAGTTCTTTCCGATAGTCACGCGGCGCATCTGACTCCGGATCGGCATACGTTGTGTTGGGGTCGATCCACTTGTCGAGAGACGTGTTTGTAAATGAGGCGCGCAAACATTCTGCCGCGTCCTGGAGCGCCTTAACTGACTTCACTGGATGGGGAGATAGGTCGACTATGAGATTGTCGCCGGCAGCTGATCGTGCGATTGAGGCACGAGTAGGCGGTTCAAATAAGTCAAGATCGGCGAGTGCCCTTTTGTCGGCGTCATCAACGACGTAGTCGAAAGTGGTGACACGGGTCTGATCAGATACCTCTGCACCACGTGAGCGCTGGGGCACCGGCACAGCCTCACCGCGATTTACATGTCCGAGCGCCTTCAAGAGCGTTGTCTTTCCGGCCTCATTCGGACCGACAATGGCGATGACCTTCGCATCGAGGTTGATCTTGGAGTCGACAATGCGACCGTAACCACGGATGCGGGCAGAAATAAGCCTCATTATTCTCGGCCCCCTATTAATCCCAGCTCGATAAGAGCATCGAGCTTCTGGATCACGCGCGACTCGTTCCCATCTTTGAACCCCCCTTGTTATGAAGATAGGGCATCACCCAAGCTCTTCAAACCAGCATCAGTCACAAGTCCATTCGCGATGAGCGCGTGAGCGTGTTCTACAGTGCGTTTTGATGATGTTCAATCGTCTTCCGAGAGGTGAACTGCTAAAGGTACGACACGTGGGCGGCATCCACGACGAGGCCGATGACCGCTTCGCGATCCGACGCCGACAGCCGCAGCGAATCGCTGTTGCGCCAGCTGGCGTGCCGCCTCCGCGGCGAGGTTCCAATGGCGCCAGGTCGCACGCTTCTCGCACACCGCCCTCATCATCACTCTCGACCCGATCTCATCGAGCGCCTCGCGCGGCATGTCCTCGGCACGCAGCACGAGTGCCGGCGATGTTGTGGCTGCCGTGGTCACCCACTTCGTCGCGGGCGCACCGAGCACTCGCTCCACTCGTTCGCGCCGGGCCGCGGTGAGTTCGGCAAGGGACCGGAGACGAGGCCTGGCAGACCGCTTCCCATCCATCGACCTGGCGGCGCGCCCTTCGCACTGTAGTAAGGGGTTTAGGGCGTGGAGAGCGAACGCTGCCCGTCGCCGGCAGCGACGGTGCGCAGCAAGTATTTGTATCCGTCGCGGCGCTCATCACCCGCATCGACACCGTAACCACGGCCTCCTCCGCTTTCACGTAGAAGGTGTGCCGCCTCGATCTGCAAGAGGCGTGGGATCCAAAATTTGGGACTTCTTTGACTCCGGACTCAGCCTGTTCGAGCAAGGTCCGGGGGGCGATAAGTCGCTGCTAGACGTGGCGGTCATGGAGAAGAGCCTGCCGCAGTCCGGTGAAGATCATGGGGCTCTTGAAAGGCCACGGCGCGCCGTGTCCGTGGGCGCGGGTCATTGCGAGGTGGCACGTTGAAGGTCAATAAGCTTGACCCATCCAATGCCGGTGGAAGTTGCACAGTGCCGCTCCAAAAAAGAAGGAATCGCCCAGTGAAGCTGAACCTCAAGGCAGTCGAAGAACGCGTCGCCCCAATGGGCAGTCGGGAGGCCTACGACCGTGAGTTCATTTTCGAGTTGCTCCTCGCCTATGGCCGTTCGCAGAGTAATATAACGCGACTCCGAAACGGTTCGCTTAACGTCGCCGAGGACAAGACACACGACGTTGCTCAGAAGAACTGGCCTGCCGCGGGTATTTCGGACAGCGGAATTAGTGGATTCTTCTACGCTGCCAATGCTGGCTGTTGATAACCGTAGTGGACTTCATTCGGCCTTCGGTAACCGA
>NZ_SOHD01000048.1:0-7980 GCF_004403235.1 Cryobacterium sp. Hh38
TGAACTCCTGGGTGAAACGCCTGCGTGCTGCGGTCATGCTGATCTCTACTTTCAGTGAACCCTCATTTTAAGAGGGCCCACTGTCCGAGATATCCGCGGCAGGTCACACGTCGTTTACTTCCGAGAGACCACAGACGACCCGCTCGCTGTAATCGACAGCCTG
Source organism: Cryobacterium sp. Hh38 (assembly GCF_004403235.1). Classification (NCBI taxonomy): domain Bacteria; kingdom Bacillati; phylum Actinomycetota; class Actinomycetes; order Micrococcales; family Microbacteriaceae; genus Cryobacterium; species Cryobacterium sp. Hh38. Next base: position 164 of record NZ_SOHD01000048.1, read on the forward strand.
CGAACCTCACCGACCGTGGTCCGGCACAACACCAGATTCGTGATCGTCACCGATTACAACGAGCTGCTCGCCGTCGACACCAAGACCGGTGAGAACCTGATGATCCCGATCCGGGACATCGGTAAGCACTTCACGTTCTTCCTGCCCTTGGCCGGCATGGAAAAGGCCCAGTACGTCGCCGAGGCCCACGCCGACGTCAAGGCTGCCGAGCGAATGGGCAAACTCTTTGACGAACTGCTACTGGCCAATCCCGAGCTACTGGATCTGCCGCACGGCCGTCATGCCCTCAACGTCTTTTTCATTCGACTCCTGTTCTGTTTCTTTGCCGAAGACACCCGAATATTCAATGAAAACCAGTTCACGAACGCGGTCGGCTCGCACACGCAGTCCGATGGGTCCGACGTCGCCGAGTTCATGACCACCCTTTTCACGGCGCTCGACACCAAGCGATCGACTGACAAACCCGCTCACCTTGCCGGGTTCCCCTACGTCAATGGCCGGCTGTTCACGGTGAAGCCGACGGATGTGGTGCCTAAGTTCACCAAGAAGGCTCGAGACCTCTTGATCGAGTCCGGCACGCTCATCTGGCGAGAGATCAACCCGGACATCTTCGGCTCGATGTTCCAAGCGATCGTCACCCCGGGCAAGCGTTCTGACCTTGGTCAGCATTACACCTCGGTTCCCAACATCCTCAAGACAATCGAGCCGCTCTTCCTCAACTCCTTGAAGCAGGAGTTCGACACCGCCTACGACTCCAAGAAAAAGCTCGAAGGGCTTTTGGAGCGAATCAGCTCGATTAAGGTGTTTGATCCGGCTTGTGGATCGGGAAATTTCCTAGTCATCGCCTATAAAGAGCTACGGCGCCTGGAGCATGCAATCCTAGAGCGCTATGCAAGTATCGACGCCCAGCACCAAGTGATTTATGCCGAGTCAAAGATCAGCGTTGAAAGTTTTTACGGCATTGAGATTGATGATTTCGCGGTCGAGGTCGCGATCCTGTCGCTGTGGATCGCCAAGCACCAGATGAACGAAGAATTTCGAGAGAAGTTCAATCTTTCGATCCCTCTCATCCCGCTTAAGGAGACCGGGCAAATACATCTTGGCAACGCCACCCGTATCGACTGGCGGCAAGTCTGCCCTAACGGTGGGGACGAGGAGATCTACCTCATCGGAAACCCTCCATACAAGGGAGCAAAATCTCAGGGCAAGGAAATGAAGAGTGACTACGACTTCGTATTTGGTCGCCGCCACTTCTCAAAGAACCTTGACTACATCGCGCTCTGGTTCATCAAGGGTACAGACTACATCGAGCGAACACGCGCACAGTTGGCGTTCGTCACAACCAATTCGGTCGCTCAAGGCGAGCATGTCGGCTTGATGTTTCCGATGATCTTCGCAAAGGGCATCGAGATCGGATTCGCATACACTTCTTTCAAATGGGAGAACAACGCCAAGCGCAACGCAGGCGTAACAGTGGCCGTCATCAGCCTGCGGAATGCAAACGCTACTCCGAAGTACTTGTACACCGACGATCTTCAGATCGCGGCCAACAACATCAATGGCTATCTCACTGATGGCGTTGGAGTCGTCCTCTCGAGACGAAATAAACCGCTCGGGGTTTTCCTTCCGGACATGGTATTCGGATCTATGCCACGCGACGGAGGTGTGGCCTTGACCCCGTTGTGTGGACACCTCACAAGAGAGAATGTTCACTATGGCAAGATCACGTCGGGACTTCACCCCTGAGTACAAAGACGAGGCCGTGAAGCTGGTCGTCACCACCGGCAGAGCGGTCACGACCGTCGCCCGCGAGCTCGGCATCAACGAGGCCACGTTGGGCCGCTGGGTGACCGCGTTCAAGGCCCGCAACGAGACCGGACAAGCCGAGGTGACGGAGTCCGAGAGGGCGGAGCTGCTGCGGCTGCGGAAGGAAAACGCGGATCTGAAGATGGACAGGGCGTTTCTAAAAAAAGCGTCCATCTTCTTCGCCCAGGAAGCCTCGGATACGAACGGCAAGCGTTCGAACTGATGCTGGCGGAGAACACCAACTTCACCATCACCCGCATGGTCCGTCTCCTCGAGGTCTCCCGCTCCGGCTATTACGCGTGGATGGATCGTGCGCCCTCGCCGGCGGCGATCCGGCGGGAGCACATCGAGCAGAAAGTCGCCTTCTTTCACGGCGATTCTGACGAGGTTTACGGGGCCCCGCGCATCCTTGTTGACCTGCGTGCAGACGGCGAGATCATCTCCCGCAAAACGGTAGCCAGGACCATGAAACGCCTGGGTTTGGCGGGGATCTGCCCGAAGAAGTNAAAGTGGGATACCGGCGCGTTGAACCAGGTTTGGGTCGGCGACATCACCTACCTGAGGACGTGGGAGGGGTGGGTGTATTTGGCGACGGTCATCGACGCCCACAGTCGCCGCGTGATCGGTTGGGCTATCGCCGACCACATGCGCACCGACCTCATCCAGGACGCCCTCACGATGGCCATGGTGCTGCGTGGGGACCGCCCAGAGACGGTAATTTTCCATTCCGACCGTGGCACCCAATACGCCTCGGCTCAGATCACCGAATTCGCCGCCGCGCATGGCATCACCCGGTCGATGGGCTACACCGGAATTTGCTGGGACAACGCCATGGCTGAGAGCTTCTTCGCGACGCTGAAAACGGAGTTCTATTACCGACGGATCTGGCCCACCCGGGCCCGGGCGATTCGCGACGTCGCGGCGTGGATCGAGGACCGCTACAACCGTCGCCGTCGCCACTCCTCGATCGGGCACGTCACGCCTGTGGACTTCGAGCTGCAATACTCGTCACAGGCCGCAGAGATTCAACTCGCCGCTTAACCCGTGTCCACTCTCCGGGGTCAAGGCCAGTGGCCTTATCCTGTCGCCGGAAGAACGACTGCAGTTGCTGGCCGATGACCCACGAAGCGCACCGTTCATCAAACGCTATATGGGGTCAGCAGAAGCGATCAATGATGGCGAACGGTACTGCCTTTGGATACCGGAGGGTTCGGTCGCAGCAGCTCGTGCTATCTCTGCAATCGAATCACGACTCGTACGTGTGGCCAGTGAACGAAGCAAGAGCAAGGCAGCCAGCACGGTCGCATACGCGGCCCAACCGCACAGGTTTGTACAGATCAGTTACAAGCCGACTGAATCAATCCTCGTTCCGAGTATTTCTTCGGAACGCCGTGACTACATCCCAATCGGATATGTGGGTCCTGAAACAGTCATTTCGAACAAGGGATTCGCAGTGTATGACGCGCAACCTTGGGTCTTTGGACTTCTTACCTCCCGAATGCATATGGCGTGGACGAATGCGGTCTCTGGTCGAATGGAGATGCGGTATCAGTATTCGAACACCATCGTTTACAACAATTGGCCGGTACCGCCGCTGTCGAACGCGGTCAAGGAGAAGCTGACGGCCGCAGCACTTCGGGTGCTCGACGTCCGCGAATACCACTGCGAGCGGACGCTCGCCCAGTTGTACGATCCGGACCTCATGCCCTCCGACCTGCGCGCCGCCCACGCCGATGTAGACGCGTTGGTCGACTCTATCTACTCCAAGCGCGGGTACGAGACAGACGAGCAACGGTTGTCAGACCTCTTCGGCATGTATGAAAAGATGACCGCAGATGAAGCATTAAACGGGGGAGAGAAAAAGTGAGCAAATCACTTAATGTCGTAGACGTGACCTATGCCCAAACGGGCGCGTCGGTCCACACCGACTCGATGGGGATGCGCGAGATGCAGCAGCGCGTCTTCGCTAAACGTGATGCTCAGCACCTGCTGATCAAAGCGCCGCCTGCCTCGGGAAAGTCGCGCGCGCTCATGTTCGTTGCGCTGGACAAGCTCTACAACCAGGGCCGCAAAAAGGTCGTTGTCGCAGTCCCCGAACGCTCGATCGGAGCATCCTTCTCCGCGACAAACCTGACCGATCACGGGTTCTTCGCCGACTGGGAGATCAAGCCCGAGCACAACCTCTGCACGCCTGGCTCCTCAGTCGGCAAGGTTGATGCATTCATCAAGTTTCTTGAGGGCCCGGACGCTACGATGGTATGCACTCACGCCACTTTGCGGTTCGCCTTCGAGAGACTCGCCCCTGACGCGTTCAACGGCACCGTGCTCGCGATCGACGAGTTTCACCACGTCTCCGCCGACATAGAAGCCAACCGACTTGGAGCGCTGCTGCGTGACGTGATGAACGGCTCCGACGTGCACATCGTCGCGATGACCGGCTCGTACTTCCGTGGCGACTCTGTGCCCGTGCTGACTGCGGACGACGAGGCGCAGTTCACGCCCGTCACGTTCAACTATTACGACCAGCTGAACGGGTATGAGCACCTCAAATCCCTAGGCATCGGTCACCATTTCTACCAAGGTCGTTACACCGATGCCATCGGTGAAGTCCTCGACCTCAACAAGAAGACGATCGTCCACATCCCGAACGTGAACTCGGGTGAGTCCACGAAGGACAAGATCGAGGAGGTCGGGTTCATCATCGATTCGATGGGTGAGTACATCGACACCGAGGACACCGGCATTATTCGCATTCGCCGCACGGACACCGGTCAGATTCTGCGGGTCGCGGACTTGGTTAACGACGCAGATCAAAAGAAGCGCGGCGAGACCCAGCACTACCTGTCCACCGTCGCTTCAAAGGAACGGGGCGGAGTCGACATTATTATCGCGCTCGGCATGGCAAAGGAAGGCTTTGACTGGCCCTTCGCCGAGCACGCCCTGACGGTGGGCTATCGGGCCTCTCTGACCGAGGTAATCCAGATCATCGGCCGCGTCACCCGAGACAGCCCGGGCAAGGAGCACGCTCAGTTCACTAACCTCATCGCCCAACCCGACGCGGCCACCGACGAGGTGAAGTACTCGGTCAATAACATCCTCAAAGCGATTACGGCGTCGCTCCTGATGGAACAAGTGCTGGCACCAAACTTCACCTTCAAGACAAAGACCGGCAACGACGACGCGCCCAAACCGGGCGAGTTGCGGATCAAGGGTTTTAAGGAACCTTCGACCGACCGGGTGAAGCAGATCGTGAAGACCGACCTCAACGACCTCAAGGCCACTATCCTCCAGGACGACACCTTCGCAAAGGCTGCTGCGGGAAGCCTGGACCCCGAGGTGACCAACAAGGTACTGATTCCGAAGATCATCCGCGAGCGGTACCCCGACCTTAACGAAGTGCAGGTCGAGGAAGTACGTCAGCAGGTCGTCGTGGACTCCGTTGTCAAGAACGGCGAAATTCGCGAGGTCGGTGACAAGCGTTTCATCAAGATGGCCGAGAAGTTCGTCAACATCGACGAGATCGACATCAACCTTATCGACTCGGTAAACCCGTTCCAGCGAGCGTTCGAGGTCATGAGCAAGTCGGTGACCCCGAGTGTGCTGCGCATCATCTCCGACGCCATCACGGCAACTCGCATCGAGATCAGCGAGGAAGAAGCGCGCGTCTTATGGCCCAAGCTCCAGATTTGGGTAAAGGTCAACGGCCGCAAGCCTGACGTGCGCAGTGATAACCCGACGGAGAAACGATACGCCGAAGCGATCCTGTTCCTCCAGAGGCTGAAGCAGCGCCATCTGGCTGCGCAACGAGCGATGTTGGTGGGTAACGAGGCATGACCGCAGCCGAGAACGGAAAGAACAACAGTCGGCTACCGGTGTCGGAGTCGAATGGAACGGATATGCAGTGGCTTATTGATTCTGACGTTGACGGGCTCCTGGACGTAGCGGAAAAGCCAAAAAAGATCACGGCCAATGACCGCCTAGAGAGAGCATTCCTCGAGATAGTCGAGTTTCAACGCACCCACGACCGAGTGCCCAGCTCGACGACACGAGAGATCGCCGAACGCAAGCTCGGCGCTCGGCTGGATGGCATTCTTGCTGACGAAGCCAAAACCACCGCGCTGAAGCGCCTAGACGAGTTCGGACTCCTGGACGTCGCCGAGACACCCACTTCGATCGACGACCTGCTGAACAGCGACGACTTTGACTTGCTCGGGGACGATGAGTCTGGCCTTCTAGATACTTCCGGCTTACCGGCCCGGGCGCGCCGCATCGCACCCGACGATGTGGCGACGAGAATCAAGTCCGAAGACTTTGCGCAGTATGAACATCTTTTCGTTCAGAAGCACGCAGAACTAAGAGACGGCGCATCGAAGCTCGTGAGATTTGCTCTGGCTGGCGGCCAACAGGCAATCCAGGAAGGAAAGTTTTTCGTACTTTCTGGGATCATGCTCTTCGTGGCGGAGATAACCGATCCTGAGGCGGCCCCAGGGGTGCGGACCCGATACAAGCCGCGCACCCGGACCATCTTCGAGAACGGCACCGAGTCACGACTTTTCCGCCGATCCCTAGCCGGACAGCTACTCGAGCAGGACGGGTACGCGGTCGTGAGTGCCGGTCTGGTAGAAATCTTCCCCGATGACGAGGCCACGGGATACATCTACGTGCTGCGTTCGCTCAGTGACGATCCTCAGATTTCAAACAGAAAAAATCTGTACAAGATCGGCTTTACTCGCGGCTCAGTTATGAAACGGATTGCCAATGCTGAGAATGAGCCGACCTACTTGATGGCTCCAGTTGAGATCGTCTCTACTTACCAAACGTACAACCTCAAGGTGTCTGCGCTTGAAGACCTCCTGCATCGGGTCTTTGCGAAAGTGCGGCTCGATATCAATCAGATTGACGGCAAAGGGCGCAGGTATGACCCTTCGGAATGGTTCGTGGCGCCGGTGAACGTCATTGACCAGGCAATCAACTTGATCATGTCCGGCGACATTGTCGACTACGTGTACGACGCTGAGACCCAACGACTTCTGGAGCGTGACTGATGGGTGTCGAAATGGGGCTGTGGCGCGCGGACGGGAACAAGCTCACCCGAATCACCGCCACGGTCATCGGCCTCGAGGCGCAGCTGGAATCTTACATCGAGTCAGACCCGTCGATGTTGGGTGAGACGCTTCTGATCGTTGGCCGACAGGTTACGACCGCACATGGCGGTTATATCGACCTCCTCGCGATCGACGAAACCGCGGCAGTGCATGTGATCGAACTCAAGCGAGACAAGACGCCCCGCGACGTCACCGCGCAAACTCTCGACTACGGTTCGTGGGTCGCGACGCTGGGCCGCGCCGAGATCATAGGAATCTTCGCCAGCTACCGCCCCGGTGTCGCACTGGAAGAAGCCTTCGAAGAACAGTTCGGTGGAACGCTGCCGGACATGGTCAACGCGAACCAGGTCTTCACTATCGTTGCGGCATCCGTCGACGCCGCCACCGAACGCATAGTCCGGTTCCTCAACGAGGACTTCGGTATCCCGATCAACGTCGTCTTTTTCCGCCACTTCCACGACAACGGGGCTGCTTACCTTGCCCGAACTTGGCTCGTCGAGCACGACACGCAACCCATCGCCACTACCGCCGCCACGCATAAGACAAAGTCGCGGGAGCCTTGGAACGGGCAAGACTGGTACGTGTCCTTTGGAGAGTCTCCCGCGGGTAGACACTGGGTCGATGGCATGACTTACGGCTTCGTCTCCGGTGGTGGCGACAAGTGGTTCTCACGGACCTTAAAGAACCTAACGGCGGGCTCGCGCGTATTCGCCTGCATACCCAAGGTCGGCTATGTCGGCGTCGGCACTGTCCTCGACGAAGCGAAGCGGTTCGACGAAACCACAGTCCTGCACAACTGAATATTGGCTTCGATGGGCACCACCTGTGGTGCGAGTGAGCCCCACTGTTCAGATGCTTGATTTGTATCGTTGAGCCCCACTATCGGCGTGGTTGAGTCCCACCTGG
>NZ_SOHD01000035.1:0-3621 GCF_004403235.1 Cryobacterium sp. Hh38
CAGTGGACGCGAGCATCTTAAATTTGCCGCAGCATCTTTTAGATGGTGCGGTCAATTACAAAGATCTATGCACTCTTTATTGAGTGCGTGATCATTGGTCAATTTCGATCATCACTTTCGAGTGGTGATACTTAATCGATTCAAACTCATGTGATTTCAAATTTTTAAGAGCAAACGGTGAATGCCTTGGCATGTAGAGCCGAAGAAGGACGTAGTAATCTGCGATAAGCCTCGGGGAGTTGATAAACGAACTGTGATCCGAGGATGTCCGAATGGGGAANGAGTTGATAAACGAACTGTGATCCGAGGATGTCCGAATGGGGAAACCCCGCCAGGCCCGTAAGGTGACCTGGTGACTCCCGCCTGAATATATAGGGCGGGTAGAGGGAACGTGGGGAAGTGAAACATCTCAGTACCCACAGGAAGAGAAAACAACAGTGATTCCGTTAGTAGTGGCGAGCGAACCCGGATGAGGCTAAACCGATCATGTGTGATAGCCGGTAGGCGTTGCATGGTCGGGGTTGCGGGACTTTTCTGCCTATTCTACCGAATGGTAAGGGTTAGAACGTTGTATAGACGAACAGGATTGAAAGCCTGGTCATAGAGGGTGCGAACCCCGTAGTCGAAATGCAGCAATCGCCCGAGAAGTATCCCAAGTAGCACGGGGCCCGAGAAATCCCGTGTGAATCCGTCAGGACCACCTGATAAGCCTAAATACTCCTACATGACCGATAGTGAACAAGTACCGTGAGGGAAAGGTGAAAAGTACCCCGGGAGGGGAGTGAAATAGTACCTGAAACCGTTTGCTTACAAACCGTTGGAGCCAGCTTTGTTCTGGTGACAGCGTGCCTTTTGAAGAATGAGCCTGCGAGTTAGTGATATGTGGCGAGCTTAACCCGAGAGGGGAATGCGTAGCGAAAGCGAGTCTGAATAGGGCGATTCAGTCGCATGTCCTAGACCCGAAGCGAAGTGATCTATCCATGGCCAGGTTGAAGCGACGGTAAGACGTCGTGGAGGACCGAACCCACTTCAGTTGAAAATGGAGGGGATGAGCTGTGGATAGGGGTGAAAGGCCAATCAAACTTCGTGATAGCTGGTTCTCTCCGAAATGCATTTAGGTGCAGCGTTGCGTGTTTCTTGCCGGAGGTAGAGCTACTGGATGGCCGATGGGGCCCAAAAGCTTACTGACGTCAGCCAAACTCCGAATGCCGGTAAGTGAGAGCGCAGCAGTGAGACGGTGGGGGATAAGCTTCATCGTCGAGAGGGAAACAACCCAGACCACCAACTAAGGTCCCAAAGCGCGTGCTAAGTGGGAAAGGATGTGGAGTTGCACAGACAACCAGGAGGTTGGCTTAGAAGCAGCCACCCTTGAAAGAGTGCGTAATAGCTCACTGGTCAAGTGATTCCGCGCCGACAATGTAACGGGGCTCAAGCACGCCACCGAAGTTGTGGCATTGATATTTTTGGTAAGCCGCCACCTTGTGTGGTTGGTTCAGCCGTGTTGATGGGTAGGAGAGCGTCGTGTGGCCAGCGAAGCGGCGGTGTAAACCAGCCGTGGAGGCTACACGAGTGAGAATGCAGGCATGAGTAGCGAAAGACGGGTGAGAAACCCGTCCTCCGAAAGATCAAGGGTTCCAGGGCCAGGCTAATCCGCCCTGGGTAAGTCGGGACCTAAGGCGAGGCCGACAGGCGTAGTCGATGGACAACGGGTTGATATTCCCGTACTGACGAAAAACCGCCCAAACTAATCCAGTAATGCTAAGCATCTGAATCCCCTAGATGGATCCCTTCGGGGTGAAGCGTGGGGCCTAGCGTGCGACCCTATGCTGGTGCGGTTAGCGTATTAACAGGTGTGACGCAGGAAGGTAGCTGAGCCGGGCGATGGTTGACCCGGTCTAAGGATGTAGGCCGAGAGATAGGCAAATCCGTCTCTCATATAAGGTTGAGACCCGATGGGTAGCCCGTAAGGGTGAAATCAGTGATCCTATGCTGCCAAGAAAAGCATCGACGCGAGGTTTTAGTCACCCGTACCCCAAACCGACTCAGGTGATCAGGTAGAGAATACTAAGGAGATCGAGAGAATCGTGGTTAAGGAACTCGGCAAAATGCCCCCGTAACTTCGGGAGAAGGGGGGCCTGAGGCGTGAACGGACTTGCTCCGGGAGCGTTCGAAGGCCGCAGAGACCAGTGGGAAGCGACTGTTTACTAAAAACACAGGTCCGTGCTAAGTCGCAAGACGATGTATACGGACTGACGCCTGCCCGGTGCTGGAAGGTTAAGAGGAACGGTTAGCCGCAAGGCGAAGCTGAGAATTTAAGCCCCAGTAAACGGCGGTGGTAACTATAACCATCCTAAGGTAGCGAAATTCCTTGTCGGGTAAGTTCCGACCTGCACGAATGGCGTAACGACTTCCCAGCTGTCTCAACCGCGAACTCGGCGAAATTGCATTACGAGTAAAGATGCTCGTTACGCGCAGCAGGACGGAAAGACCCCGTGACCTTTACTACAGCTTGGTATTGGTGTTCGGTGTGGCTTGTGTAGGATAGGTGGGAGACTGTGAAGCTTGGACGCTAGTTCAGGTGGAGTCATTGTTGAAATACCACTCTGGTCATATTGGATACCTAACTTCGAACCGTGATCCGGTTCAGGGACAGTGCCTGGTGGGTAGTTTAACTGGGGCGGTTGCCTCCTAAAAAGTAACGGAGGCGCCCAAAGGTTCCCTCAACCTGGTTGGTAATCAGGTGTCGAGTGTAAGTGCACAAGGGAGCTTGACTGTAAGACTGACAAGTCGAGCAGGGACGAAAGTCGGGACTAGTGATCCGGCAGTGGCTTGTGGAAGCGCTGTCGCTCAACGGATAAAAGGTACCTCGGGGATAACAGGCTGATCTTGCCCAAGAGTCCATATCGACGGCATGGTTTGGCACCTCGATGTCGGCTCGTCGCATCCTGGGGCTGGAGTAGGTCCCAAGGGTTGGGCTGTTCGCCCATTAAAGCGGTACGCGAGCTGGGTTTAGAACGTCGTGAGACAGTTCGGTCCCTATCCGCTGCGCGCGCAGGAAATTTGAGAAGATCTATCCCTAGTACGAGAGGACCGGGATGGACGAACCTCTGGTGTGTCAGTTGTTCCGCCAGGAGCACCGCTGATTAGCTACGTTCGGAACGGATAACCGCTGAAAGCATCTAAGCGGGAAGCCGGCTTCGAGATGAGATTTCCATCCCTTCGGGGGAGAGGCTCGCAGCTAGACTACTGCGTTGATAGGCCGGATGTGGAAGTGGGGACTAAAGACCCATGGAGCTGACCGGTACTAATAAGCCGATAATTTGATAACACTCAGTTTGAAGAAGCTGCTTTAGCGTCCACTATGTGGTTCTCGATGTACGGTCGAGAACAACGTCCCTGTCAAGGGGACTCTATAACTAAAAAATATAGAATCGATTCATCGGAAGATGTTTCGGCGGCTATAGCGAGAGGGAAACGCCCGGTCACATTCCGAACCCGGAAGCTAAGACTCTCAGCGCTGATGGTACTGCAGGGGGGACCCTGTGGGAGAGTAAGACACCGCCGGACTTAACTTAGAAACAAACAAAAAGGCCACCCGAAAGGGTGGCCTTTTTGCGTTAA
>NZ_SOHD01000020.1:0-12283 GCF_004403235.1 Cryobacterium sp. Hh38
CGGTCTCAGCACTGTTAGTGGTGTAATCCCACGCCTCAGTCAAGACCTCAGCCTTACTCGCCTGCGCCCACGCGATCACCTTCTCCAGGTAAAGCACCCGGTCGACGAACTGCGCCTGGTGCCGCTGGAACGGACTCAGCACATCCGCGGGGCTGTCGTCGGCCGGGTCGGGTTGTCCAGAGTTATCGGCGCCAGCAGAGAACTCACCAGCGGCGCCTTCGGCCGGGAGGGAATCGTCGGCGAGGAAATCGTCCGGGAGGAAGTTGTCCGCGAGGTAGTTCGTATACAGGAATTCCTCGCGGAGGTCCTCATCGAAGAGATGCTCGGGCGGCACCGCAGCGAACACCTCGGTCAGATCGAGGTCGGCCGGAATGGTCGGGCCGTCAATCAGTTCCGGGCGGTCAGCTGCCGGAGCCACCGATTCCCGGTTGACCGGTTCCGCCCTCACCGATGCCAGGTTGACCGATTCCGTGTTGACCGGTTCCAGGTCGAGGTCATCGTATGGGGCGCAATCTCCGAGCCCCTCGGCCAGTTGGAGCCGCCAATCAGCCTGACACTGCGCCCAGAACACCTCGAACTCGGCACGCTCCTCGGGTGTGGACGACCAGTAGCCGTGAGCCGCGAAGAACGGATCGACACGGCCCGGCTGGGGAGTATCGCCGCTCTGGCTCATAGAAGAAGTATACCAAAACCATGCGCCAGAGTCGAGAGATTCTCAAATATGTTTGGATTTATGTGCGAATATGCATTCGGGCCGACCACGCGTTGTCGAGACCGGCTCAGCCCAGTCCACGGCGGTCTCGGCAAGCTCGACCAACGGAAACGGGCGGGTCTCGCAGGCCTGCTCGCGCTGGTTCATGGCGGTCTCGGCAAGCTCGACCAACCGAAATGGCCGGGTCTCGCAGGGAAATCGTAGTTGCTTTGCAGCGAGAGCCATGCGCGCGTCGGACGGGCCAGCGATCGAGCGCGAGTTTGAGCCGAGCGAAGGGACTAAATGTAGTGGTCTACTTCGTTGGTGAGGTCGCACCGCCCCGAGTCAGAGGCCACCGCGACCACCTCAAATCGCTCCGCCGATATCGTCGCGAAGCTCCCCACTCGCAGCATCAACCGCGGCGCCCACCGTCGGCGCGAGCCGCTCGGGTGGAAACCTGTTGCCCAGTCCGAAGGCCTGCAGCCGGTCCTTCACCGGCCCCTTCATCTCGGCGAGCACGAGCGTCACCCCCCGAGACGCGAGGTACTCGTCAAGCTCGAGCAGTTCGTCAATGGCGGTCGTATCGATATCGGTGATCGGCTCGGCGGCAAGGATGACGGTGTGAATCGGCGTGCCATCAGCCTCCGATTCCCGCTCCGCCCGCCGCACCACCGAGCGCACGTAGTAATCAAAGATACCCCCGTTGGCAAAGAACAGCGGGGCGTCGAAACGCACAATAACGATGCCGGGAACGCGATCGGCATCCGGATGCCGGGAGCGGTCATGGTACCCGCGCACACCCGGAATGCGCCCGAGCTCCGCCCGATACGGACGCCACGCGCGGATCACGAACGCCACCAGAGACAGCCCGATCGCGACGAGAATGCCCTGCAAAACGCCCACCAGAAAAACGCCGAGGAACGCGGCGATCGAAAGCAGGGCATCCGTTTTGTCGATCCGCCACAATCGCGAGACGCCCGAAACATTGACCAGGCTGGCGGCGGCCACAATGACCACGGCGCCGAGTGTGGCCGACGGGAGGTACCCGGTTACGCCGGGGGCAACAAGCATGAAGACGACAATGATCAGGGCACCAACGACGTTCGTCAGCTGGGATCGCGCCCCTGCCTGCTCGGCGACGGGCGTGCGTGAGGTGGAGGCGGAGATCGGAAAGCCGCCGAAGAACCCACCCCCGATATTGGCGAGTCCGAGTCCGGCCATCTCCTGGCTGCCGTTCACACTGTCACCGCGGCGCGCCGCGAGCGTGCGGGAGAGCACCCCGGTGTCAGCGAAGGCGATGAGCGCTATGCCCAGCGCCGGTCCGATCAGCGAAACCACGTCGCCCCAGACGAGGCCGCCGAGCGCCGGTGCGGGGAGCCCCTGCGGCATGGCGCCGACGATCGGAAGCACGTTCTGCAGCGAGAAGATCGCCGTAACCACAATGGACGCGACGACCGCGATCAGCACGCCAGGGATGCGCCCTCCGAGCAGGAAACGCAACCCGACGATGACGGCGAGGGAGGCGAGGCCGAGCAGCATCGCGGCGACGACAATGCTCCCCGCCGCAGCGGCCTGCATGATTGCGCCCATCCCCTGAATCGGGCCGGGAACGTCGATGGAGAACCCGAGCAGCTTGGGAATCTGCGAAATGATCACGAGCAAAGCAACGGCGTTGAGGTAGCCGACCCGGATCGGCTTGGAGAGCAGGTCGGTGACGAAGCCGAGTCGCAGCACTCCGGCAACGAGCAGGATGAGGCCGACCATCAGGCCGAGGAGTCCGGCGAGGGCAATCGCTCGCTCGGTATTGCCGAGCGCCAACGGCAGGATCGACGCTGCGATGATCGGGGCGAGCGCCGAGTCGGGACCGAGCACGAGGATGCGCGATGGGCCGAAGACGGCGTAGAGCAGCAGCGGCACGATCGTCGCGTACAGGCCGGTGTACGCGGGCAGCCCGGAGGCCTCCGCGTAGCCCATACCGGCCGGGATCAGCAGGAAGCTGAGCACGATGCCGGCGCGCAGATCAGGTATCAGCCACGCGCGCTGGTAGTGCAGGGCGGTGTTCAACCCCGGGATCAGGCTGAAGGCAACGCCGCGGAATCCGCCGATTGGCATGACTTCACGGTAGTCCGGTCCTCGTCTGCTGTCTGGACTTCATCGAGTGTGCCGCTGCCGTCACGTCGAGCGGATGCTGATTTGAGCGGATGTTTATCTGATCGCGACGACCAGGCACCGTCCCGCCAGCATAAGGCTCACCGGCGTCATCACAAGGCGTTCCGATTTGCTGCGGGAGATCCCGTTCATGATCACACTGAGCGTGGAGTACCCAGTGAGCACCCACACGGCCACGCCGATGAAGCTCGCGCTGTAGATGAAAGACGTCAGCTCCGCCCGTTCGAGTACGAGGAGTGCAAACACGAGGTAGAGCGCGATCGAGAGGGCGCTGCCGATGCGCTGGCATGTCCGGAGCACCTCGTGCCGGCCGGCCCAGGCGAACCGCCCGAGCGGCAGGCCTGCGATCAGCAGCAGCTGGAAGATGGCGAGAAATACCAGGATGATGCAGAGCAGGGTGGCGTCTGCGGTTGCCATGTGATTCAGCATAGGTTGGCTGCACGATCGCCCGGTCAGCCCTCGATCGCCAAGCGTCTCAACCAGGCTGCACCTTTTCACAGGTTGCGCGATTTCGAGGCACGGAAAAACCCCTGAGTCCCGGTGCTTACCGGGGATTCAGGGGTTCAAATTGCTGCGAATCTGGTGGGAAACGTGTAAAAATGGGAGCCCAAAACTATAAACATCCAGGTCCTGTGCCAGAAAACCCTGCATGTGGGATCCACAGCGCGAGGGCGCCTACACTCGCCTGAAGCTGCAAGACTTGTCACCATGCTGTCGTCGCCGATTGAACCTTCGGCGACCTCGCCAACGCTCGATCCGTGACCTCGCGCACCGAGGCATCCGTCGGCAACCTCACCCAGGGGCGCACCTGCATTCTGGCCATGTTCCGCTCCCGGCGAGAGGTGATCTGATGGGACGCGGTCTCCGAATACGTCGGCCAGGTGTGTGTGATCAACTCTTTGTAGGCCGTTTCCGCGCTGGATATCTGCCAAGTTGGCGTATACCCCACGCGGTATGCAAAATACCCTAGTAGGTATATACTGTTATTATGTCTATTACGGATCTCACCGAGACCACCTTTGACGCGACCATTGCCCAGAGTCCCATCGTGTTGGTTGATTTTTGGGCCGAGTGGTGTGGCCCGTGTCGCAGTTTCGCCCCGACATTCAGCGCGGCGTCTGAAAAACACCCCGCAATCACCTTTGGAAAAGTCGACACCGAAGCGGAACAGGGATTGGCCGCAGCCGCGGGCATCCGTTCCATCCCCACGCTGATGGCGTTTCGGGACTCCGTACTCGTCTTTTCCCAAGCAGGCGCCCTGAACGCGGCCAGCCTGGAAGAGCTCATTGCCGGCGTCGAGAACCTCAACATGGACGACGTGCGCGCCAGTATCGCCACCCGCTAAACCTCGCGCCCCCGCGAAACCGCTTGGCAGCAGGCTCACAGGCGGCACGTCCTGTCACCACCTGGCCAGAATACCCCCTGGTGTATTATTTTATGATTAGTTCACCGAATTGAATGGAGATCCTTATGTGTCGTGCCGTAACGTGCAAAGTGTGCCAAAAGACAACGTGGGCGGGCTGCGGTCAGCACATTGATCAGGTCATGCGCGGTGTGCCACGCAACCAACAATGCGCCGGGCANCAATGCGCCGGGCATGTCAAAGAAAAATCGACCGGATCATTCTGGTCCCGGTTACTCGGACGCTAACGGCACCCGGCCCATCTTTTAGTGAAGCCTGCCAGATCGCCAATCGGACCACCAGCGCGGCTAGCGCCTGACACGGCCATAAAATTCTGGCCGTGCTTCAGCGGGCTAGACCGCGTATTACTTGCTGCTGCTTTCTCCTTGGAGAGCGGCTAGCGCGGCGAGAAGACGCTGATCGGCTTGATCAGCAACGTTCTGTATCCCCGGGGAATTGCTCAGCTGGACCATGGTTTGTGGGTTGATAGCTTGAACCGTGGTGATAGTCGCTGACGGGCTTCGTCGAATGACGACGTTACACGGAAGCAGCAAGCCCATGTCGGGCTCTGCAGTGAGCGCCTGTTCGGCGAGGGCGGGGTTACAGGCACCCAAGATCAGGTAGTCGCCCAGTGCCTGCGCACTTTCCACGCCGAGTTTCGTTTCGAAGGTCGCGTGGACGTCGATTTCGGTAAGAACGCCGAATCCTTGGTTGGCTAGTTCTTCCCGCACCCTGGAGACGGCTACTTCGTAGGGCAGCGAGACGGTGATGGTGTGTGCGTAGTTCATTGATTTCTCCTAATCCATTTTTTTCGAATTGATGGTTGCGGCTACTGTCAGTTTGCGGTGATAACTCCCATCATTCCTCTGTCTTCGTGGTCAAGAATGTGGCAGTGGTACACGGTACGTCCGCTGAAGTCGTCAAACGCGATACGTACTCGCACGGTGCTGCGTGCCGGGATGTTCACGACGTCTTGCCACATGATGGTTTTGACGGGCTGGCCTGACTGTTCGATAATCTGCATCGGCCACACGTGCAGGTGCATGGGGTGATCGAGCGGGCTGGTATTTGTCAGCAACCAATCCTCCACACTGTCGAATTGCACGGTCGTGTCGACCCGGGTGGCATCGAATACCTGGCCGTTGATCGTGGCTGACATCATGCCCCCACCCACTCCTCCACCCATTCCGCCATCCATGTTTCCACCCATGCCACTGCCCGTGTCCCCGCCCATTCCCATCGCGAAGATCAACTCGCGTCGAGCGGTTACGGTAGCCGTGCGAAGGTCTCGTGGAGCGGGCTGGCCGGGTATGGCGGCGACTGTCGTGACGTCGTCACCGGTCACGACAAAGGAGGCCAGCGCGACGTCGTCGGCTCCAGCGGAGCTTCCGCCTCCCATCATCATTCCGCCGGACATACCTCGGTCATAGGTGTGCGTACGCAGCACGGAGCTGCCGGCCGTGCCGGTGACGAGAAGGTCGGCCCGGTTCCCCGGGGCCAGCACGACCTCGTCGACGTCGTGCGCGGCTTCGAACCGTCCGGAGTCAATTCCGAGGAGGGACAGCTGCTGCCCGTCGAGGCGCAGCCGCAGATAGCGGGACACGCAGGCATTTACGATGCGCCATCGTTCCCGCTCACCAGGGCGGGAAGTCATACTGGGGGTGAGCTGACCGTTGACCAGGACGAGGTCTCCCTCGCGTCCGGACATTTTCTCCATCGCTGTGGCCGCTGGAATTGTTCCCGCGGAATCAAGGGTGATGTCGGAAATGACGAGGACACGTTCCCGGCTGGCCGGGATGGGTCGGGGTCTTCAACAATAATGGCGCCGTAAAGCCCGCCGAATACCTGATCGGCCACGAAACCATGGTGGTGCGGGTGATACCAGTACACGCCCGGCGGGTGATTGGCGGGCAATTCGTACTGATAATCAAAGGAGGCGCCGGCTGCGACGGTGACGAACATGTTGTCGCTGTTGTTCTCGGGCGAGACATGGAGACCGTGCACGTGCAGGTTGCTCGGATCTGCCAGCCCATTGCGAAGGCTGACGTTGAGGGTGTCTCCCGCTCGAACGCGCAGTGTGGGGCCGGGCACGCCACCGTTGTAACTCAGCGCACGCACATCACGACCAGCAATGGTCACCTGTTGGGGGGAAGACTCGAGATCAACGGTGAGAGTACCGCTGACGCTTCGTAGCTCCGGGGGCTCGACGAGGTCGCTCCCGGACGGTATAGCCGGTGACGTCGTCGAGGAGATCCGTTGATTGACAAAGAAACCCGCTCCGCCCACAGCCGTGGCCGCAATCCCGACCCCGCCGAGGATCAGGGCGCTACGGCGACTAAGACCGGGCACTACCGGCCCTCCTCGAGCACCCGCAGCTGATCACGCAGTTGCTCCGCAGTGAGCTCCCCCCGAGCGAACCGCTCCTCAAGAATCTGCCTGGCACCGGCCGAATTAGCTTGCCTCGGAGCAGATCGCGTGTCATCGCTTCCGGATTTGTTCGACAAAAAACGAACAATGACATAAATAAGCACGGCGACACCGGCAATAGCTAGTAGGCCGAACCCCCAGGACCATCCCATACTTCCGTTACCCCACATCATCTGAGTTACTTCCTTTCGTTTACTGATCCGCATCTCCACCATACCCCTAGAGGTATAAGTCTTGGCTGAGTAGATCGTCCGCGCACGTGAAACGGCACGTACCTCACACACCGGTGCAACCGGCTAAAACTCACGCAACAAAAAGGGCCCAACGCGAGGACTTGACAGCTTCGAACTCGGCCCCGGCGTCGCGGGATATAGCGTGAAGCCATGACGAACGGGTGGAATCGGAAGGCCATTGTTAGCGCCAAGCTCGTCACCATCTCGACCCCGATCGGGGGGACGCGCGCGCAGCCCCGCGGGATCGGTCTACCCGGCACCATCTTCGGTATCGGATTGGGTGAATTCGTGGATGGGAGCCTGCTGCATCAGATCCTGCAGTGGCACCACATGCTCCCCAGCGCCGCGACGCCGGCAACGTCTGAGAGGTCGCCCACCGCCGATCGCGCGCTTTGTGTTAGCGCTGGGTGCTCTGATGACGAGATCTGGATAAACAGCGACGTCACACAGAGATACCGCGGGCCGACACGGAGCAGGGTGGGGCAAGACCCGTGCGGCGAGGAGCGGCAAGGGGCAGGCGCAAGCATGCGTACAGAGTCAGCAATCACCACTGTCCGGAAACCCGATTTGCGGATACTCTTCGCCGCAGGCATGCGTGCGTGCGTTCCAATAATGCCAAGGCATTCGGCTGAGGGTTACGTATCAACGCTGTCGCATTTACCGTCGGGATCGTCCCGATGGGCGAGGACACATAGGAGTGAATCGTGAAGAAGAACATCAGACTGGTGCTGGGCGCGAGTGCAGCTGCGCTCATCGCCATGTCACTGGGCGCTGCGCCGGCATCAGCGCATGTCCCAAAATCGGTGCGCGGCAACGTGGTGCTGACCGCCCACCTCACAGAGCTTAACGGCTCAGGAGCGTCTGGAACGGCGGTCGCGGTCGTTCGCGGCGAGACGATCCGGGCGATCGGGATCCGCGCGAGGGGTTTGACGCCCGATGCTCCGCACGCACAGCACATCCACTACGGCGAACAGGCCTTGAATGAGTGTCCCACGCTCGCGTTGGACAGCAACGGTGACGGACGACTGAACACCGTTGAGGGTGTTCCGGCGTACGGCCCCGTTGTGGTGTCCTTGAACACCAGTGGAGACACTACGCCGGCCAGTTTTCTGGACGTTTCCCGATTCCCTGTCTCGAAAAATGGCTCCTATAACTACCTCCGGACCAACATCAGATTCACGGACGTGGCGGGAACAGGCTATCCGGGAGCCGAAGGGATCGGCACCGCCGCGCAGATTGCCGAGGCCATCCGCGACGGTGAAGGTGTTGTCGTAATCCACGGAAACGACTACGACGGCAACGGAACATACAACCTCAGCGTTCCCGAGGGTGCAAGTGAGCTCGACCCCACCCTCCCCGCCGAGGCAACTGACCCGGTTGCCTGCGGAGTCCTGCACTAGCTGCGAGCGAACGGCTCAAAACTGAGGTCCAGGCGCCGTGCGAGCGCGCACAGTGCCGCACGGTCCTGGACCTCATCCGTCGACAGAATGATCAAGATCGCCCGGCCTACTCAAATGCGCTCAAGCGGGTAGCGGTGTAGTCCGCTTGAGTCGCCCATCTATCCGGTATCGCGGATGTCCATTCTCTCTGAGAAGGCTAGCCCCGGTGCCACGAGTGGCCTACCTCGGATCAGTGGCATGCCCCGGAGGCCAATTCATACCGACGGATGTCGGTGGGCACCGCTATCGAGGGAGGGCGCTTACCGTGGCATACAACGTGTCACAGAAACTCATCGCATCGCACCTGGCCTCCGGGGAGATGGTGCCGGGGACCGAAATCGGCCTGCAGATCGACCAGACCCTCGCCCAGGACGCGACCGGGACCTTAGTCATGCTGGAGCTGAGACGCGGAGGACCGCGATTTTCTTCGCTCCGGCTTACAAGGGTTCGGCCTGTGGTTTTTGAAGGCCAACACGGGGGTGTCACACCCCACGTGTAAAGTCTCGTTCCCAATCTGACAGTTCTGTCTCAGCACCTCGCTGACTTTCGTTATTGCACCCCGTCTCGAGGGCTTGGTTCGGCAGCGGGACGCGGAACCCGCACGATAGGGAATGACACATAACCCATCCCGCACCGACCTCCGCCTCATCATCGCTTTCGGGCCCGACGACGCCCCTCGAGGGGCTGTGACCCGATTCTGCCGCGAACACAACGTGTCCCGGAAACGCCAGAAACGACCTAAGAAATAAGTGTCAGGGAGGTCCCGAGACATAAAGTTCAGGGACGTCCCGAGACAGGACATCCCCGCGATGATGTTTCGTGCCACCCAGCGCCCTCGTTGGTTTTCTCTGTGACGTATCGGTGGTGTTGGACAGGTCTTTTGAGGGTGGCTGCGTTGGCCGCGGCAGGGTCAGGCGGCTAGCTCCACGTCGATATCAGCTCGGTGAAGGCCCGGCTGGCTGCGCTCATGTACGCGCCTTTTCGTCTGAGCAGGGCTGCGGTACGGTGTGGAATGGCTGGCAGTACGGCAACCGGGTTGAGCCCGTGCTGTTCGCGGGCAATGGCTTCGGGCAGCATGGTGGCGAGCTGGCCGCGGCGAACGATTTCCATGATCGCGCTGACGGAGTCAACTTCGATCGCGATGCGCGGGGCAACCCCGTGGTCCCGGAAGTACCCGTCGATGTGGCGCCGAGTCGCAAAATCGCTTCTAAGCAGCACAAGCTGCTCCTGTTCCAACTCCCGCAGGGTCATGGGTGCCTGCTGTCCGGCATGGGGGTGGTTGTTGCCGACAACTAAGCCGAGGGTTTCGACGAAC
Organism: Cryobacterium sp. Hh38; assembly: GCF_004403235.1. Taxonomy (NCBI): domain Bacteria; kingdom Bacillati; phylum Actinomycetota; class Actinomycetes; order Micrococcales; family Microbacteriaceae; genus Cryobacterium; species Cryobacterium sp. Hh38. The sequence continues at coordinate 9,677 of NZ_SOHD01000020.1, forward strand.
AACGCCTGGGCCTCGATCTCGGACGAACGCACCTCGGCAAATGCGATGCCTAGATCGAGGGTGTCCTCGGCCAGCGCCACCTCGATGCGGTCCTGGGTCATCTCCTGCACGCTCAAGTTAATGCCGGGATAGCGGGTGCGGAAACGTTCGACCAGTGGACCGATCAGGTACGCGGTGAACGTGGGAGTCATCGCCAACCGGAGCGATCCACGGCTCAGGTCCTGCACGTCGTGGATGGCCCGGGTTCCGGCGTCAAGTTCCCGCAGCGCGCGTTGGGTATAGCGCAGGAAGGTCGCGCCAGCGTCTGTCAGCCGCACGGTCCGTCCGGACCGATCCAAGAGTTGAACGTTTAACGAGTTCTCCAGTTGCTTGATCTGTTGCGACAGCGTCGGTTGGGAGACGTGGAGCGCCTCGGCCGCACGAGTGAAGTTCTGGTGTTCCGCGACCGCGGCCAGGTAACGAATGTGGCGCAACATCACAATTCTCCAACTATAGAAATTACTTATTGACTCCATCATAAAGAGGTCTTGGACACTATATATAGTTTCCGTCATCCTTGAGTTATCCCCCAAAACATCGAGGAGACAGCCCATGCAAGACATCATTAAAGGCTTTCTGAAATTCCAACGGGAAGCCTTTCCGGCGCGCTCTGGACTCTTCAAGGAGCTGGCCACCGGCCAGAACCCGAAGGCCTTGTTCATTGCTTGCTCGGATAGCCGGGTCGTGCCAGAGCTGCTGACCCAACAGGAACCGGGTGACCTGTTCGTGATCCGCAACGCCGGCAACATCGTGCCCGCCTACGGCCCGGAGCCCGGCGGTGTCTCCGCGACAGTCGAGTACGCGGTCGCCGTCCTGGGCGTCACGGACATCATCATCTGTGGCCATTCCGACTGCGGAGCGATGACTGCCATCGCGACCGACACGAACCTGGACCACTTGCCGGCTGTGGCCAACTGGCTTGCCCACGCCGACGCGGCGAAGGCCGTCAACGCCGCCCGCACCCACGGATCGGCCCAGGAGTCGTTGAAGGCCATGGTCCGCGGCAACGTCATCGCCCAGCTGACCAACATCAGGACCCATCCCTCCGTCGCCCTAGCCCTGGATCAAAACCGGCTAAACCTCCACGGCTGGGTCTACGACATCGAAACCGGCTCCATGGACACCCTGCACGGTGGCACCGGCCATTTTGTCCCACTTGCGGGCAATACGCAGGACCATGCCGCGCCTGCCGTCTCCGGCCTGGCCGCCTAACCACCTCACATCACCAAAAGAAAAGGAAAACACCATGATTCATTCCCAGAACACCCAGGCTCCGCGCGAGGAACTGACCGCCGCCATCATCGACGCCAAGATGCGCAAGGACCTCTCCTGGCAGGAACTGACCGATGGCACTGGCCTGAGCCTTGTCTTCGTCACCGCCGCCCTGCTCGGTCAGCATCCGTTGCCCGAAGCCGCTGCGGAAATCGTCGCTGATCGGCTGGGTCTGGGCAAGGACGCCGCAATTTTGCTGCAGACTATTCCGCTGCGCGGCAGCAACCCCGGCGGCATCCCGACCGACCCCACCGTTTACCGGTTTTACGAAATGATGCACGTTTACGGCTCCACTTTGAAGGCCCTGGTCCACGAACAGTTCGGTGACGGCATCATCAGCGCCATCAACTTCAAACTAGACATCAAGAAAGTTGAAGACCCCGAAGGCGGTTCACGTGCCGTGATCACCCTCGACGGAAAATACTTGCCCACCAAACCCTTCTAAACCAGGCCTGGCGGCGGCCTCGCGATCGGGGCCGCCGTCTATCCCATGAAACAACCTCGCAGGCAACGACAAATCATGGATTTCGTCCGACGCACCATCGACATCGCACGCGCAACGTCGAGGCGGGTGGGCGGCCGTTTGGCGCGTTGCACTGTTCTTGGACACGGCATCGTGATCTAGGAAGTTGAACGAATTGACCAGTAACGAGAAAAAGCCCAAGCGCTCGTTCTCCCCTCAATTTCGCGCGGAGGCCGTGCAGCTCGTCATCACGACGGGCCGGCCGAACAAGCACGTCGCCGACGAGCTCGGCATCACGGATCAGTCTTTGGGCCTGTGGGTGAAGCAGTTCAACGCCGAGAACGAGGCCCGCTCTGTCGCCGCCGCGGCTGAGCCGATGCCGGGAAGATGTCAACCTTTGTGAGTCAGTTTCTTTAGCCGGTCATTGAGTTCGTTCCTTCCTTTTCGGGTTCGTTGAGCCAGGTCGTCGTCGGGAACGTTGGTGGCTGCGGGTGCTGCCGCACAAAGCGTTCAGGATGCTCGGCATATGCGGTCGTGAGGACGCGGGCGCGGGCGTGATGGATAGCGGGTGCGCGGCCGTGGTGAACGTTGAACGGGGTGTGCATACCAGTGCCCGAATGACGTTGTTCGCCGTTGTACCAGTCGTAGAATTCGGTGCAGAACGAGCGTGCTTCGGCGAGGCTGTAGAACCGGTCGGGGAACTCGGGCCGGTTCAGACACCCTTAGGCCACTCTGGCCGAAATTGGCGCCAAGCCGGTCTTCGACTACGACAAGGACGAGCACGGCCAGACAACCTTCTACGAGGACCTCATCCAAGTCGGCGGCCAGTGGTA